>NZ_JATACI010000003.1 GCF_037892195.1 Yoonia sp. GPGPB17 | reverse complement strand
ATCCTAACGTGGCTTTACACTGATTTTATTCAGGTTTTTGTGAATTCCGAACAGCACGAAAATATCATCGTGGGTTATTCATTGAGTCAGTTTTCAACCATCATTTTCACCTCGGTCATCGCCGGTGTTTTCTTGTATATCTATTTTAGCGCCAAAGCAGTTCTGCATGGCCGAGACGAGTCTTCTGAACACTCCAAGGCATATGCCCCATGGAGCAAGTGGCTGACTGTAGTGGTTCTCTTGCTAGTTAATTTTCTGACCGTTGGTCAAGTGAGGGGTTTTTCACTGTTGCTGTTGCTTTCGATAGTCGTGACGGCATATTGCGTGTTGACCCATCCCGGCAGAAACTTCGACCTAGATCAGAGACATCATGGAAACAGCCCCGCTGAACAATGAAGTGGCAGAGACCGACGAGGTCGGGGCTGCCTACTGGATCAATACTGAGGACAAGGTTCGCCTTCGTGTCGGTGTGTGGTGTGACGAACGAGCGGTTAGGGGCACGATCCTGCTTTTTACTGGGCGCACTGAGTTTGTCGAGAAATACGGGAGAACCCTTCCTGGTTTTCTGGAACAAGGATTTGCCATAATATCTATAGACTGGCGAGGCCAGGGACTGTCTGACAGAGTTGCTTCGGACGCTCATCTCGGTCATGTTCATCACTTTTCAGACTATCAGAAAGATGTTGCCGCAATGATAGATGCGGCGAGATCACTGAATCTTCCTAAACCTTGGTATTTGTTTGGACATTCGATGGGTGCCAACATCGGTTTGCGGTCATTGATTGACGGTATTCCAGTCGTTGCAAGCGCCTTCACCGCTCCAATGTGGAGTATTACTGTTCCTTCGTTTTTGGAGCCTGTTGCTAGGCCGTTATCACGTTTGGCAGTCATGGTCGGACTGGGTGAAATGTATACCAAATCCCAAAAGGGACGCAGCTATGCCATCCATAAGCCATTTGAGAGCAACTCAATCACGAATGATCGGCCTATGTATGAATTTTTTATCAGGCAGGCGACCCTGTTCCCCGAGGCTCATATAGGGGCACCGAGCATGAGGTGGCTTTATGAGGGGTTAACCGAGTGTGATAGACTTTCTAAGCTCCGGTCCCCAGAAGTGCCCTGCACTGCCTTTGTCGGTGTAGATGATGTAACCGTTGGTCGCAAAGCAATAGAAGATCGAATGTCTAGCTGGCGAGATGGTGCATTCACCATCGTTGACGATGCGAAACACGATCCGCTGTGTGATCGACCAAACATCAGTAAGAAGATAATTCAGGATGTTTGCGCATTTTTTCGGCAACATTCATAATTCGAATTCTTTACCGCCTCTAGTGTGCGTCCCTTTGCACAAGGGAAGTGCCTGTCCGTTGAACCCTCCCTGTCTGTCCGGTACTTCCTCAGCGGAACGCAGAGGCCGCCTGCGAAGCGGTTCTGTAAGCGTCCGTTGGACCCGACCTAACGGCGTCCTGCGGGCGCGAGGCCTTCAAATATCGTTCGATAATGCTCCTGGATAGACTGACAGCATCGGTTCCGTCATGGATCGAAATCTGATTTCTATCTTAGTTCGGTCAGGCTGAAATCTGTTCTGAGTTTTGCGATACTGATGCGGCTAGAGATGCGCAAAATGGTTCTTTTGGCGGCTTCAGCAAAAATGTAGCAGGAAAAACAGGGATCCCGAACATTGTCATCTGGGCACGATTATTCGCTATTTTGACTTCTCCAACAGAGAATTCAGGTTGGCAGCTCTCGTGGTCGATTAGAACCCCTACCTCGTTTGTTTCAGTGCCAAAGTCGTTGGAGAGTTCGATTTCGATGACCTGTCCTTTGATCGGGTAGGAAAAGAGCCACAACAGTAGTGCTCCGTGGTCTGTCTGGATAAGCGAGCCAATTTTCACGGTTTCGTTGCTGTTTGGTTTGGAAAGATAGGCGGTGCTTAAGCGAACTTCATCGACCCGTTTGCTATAATGTCGGCGGTGTTTTGTGTTTCCATGGCGAAGTCCTACCGGATAACTTGTGACACGTGGCGTTTGGGAATGTCCCATGTCGTTCAATGCTTGAGTTGATGGCTTAGATCGATGCTCTTGAGACCTTCATGTATCAGCACTCTAGATCCTTTGACCGGTTTGCCGAAAAATCTAAGGGTGGCTTGGTTCTCATCAAAAGAAGCTAACCCAATGGGAAACCGAGCCTCACCCCCATCAAAGGCAAAGACGCCGACGATTTCTGCCTTCGTGCAACCATAGGGCGGAGCCATGTTTATGCTGATCGATGTACCTGCGTCTGGATACTCTTCGATAAGCAATTCAATCGTGCCATCGCTGTTGTTTGTCACCGTACCTTTTTTGGTAAACCGCTTCCGACCTTCTGCCTTCAACACTTGGGCGTTCAGCAGCTCAGAGTCGTCTCTTGCGGTCTGACGGACCTGTCCTTTTGTTAGTTCCATCGTTTGTTCCCTTGACGTCGTGTTGGCTGGCTCTAGCGAAGCATGATTGCCTCAATTTTTTCAAGGTTTAACCATTGGGACGCCTAATTTTAGCGTTTTGGGCTATCTAATTGGTATAGCTAATTTGGTAATTTTTCCGTTTTCACGTCACCATCGCATGCCACCTGGTATGTCGATCATGCCTCGCTGTTGAGCTATGGCGATCGCGTGTGTTGTTGATGTGCCGCGCAAGGTTCGAGTTGCTGACGCCAGTTGTAGTTTTACATATGCTGGCGACTTACCCATTTCTCTGGCGATTTCTTTCTGCGTGAAACCTTGTGCCGCCAACTCTAGAGACAGAAGTTCGCTCTTTTTTAACAGCACGGTTTCTTTGATGATTTTTGTACACTTAACGAAGGTAGTCCACAGTTCCTCACCTTCCGCGTCGGTGACTTCACGGTCTGGTCGTGCGACAGATAGGAATGACCATCCATCTGTGAATTCCGGATCTTTGCATGCTAAGGACATGCCAAAGTTCAGGCCATGTTTTTTGGCCCTTTTCATGACGATGTTGTTCAATGAGAAGGTTGCGTCCCTTCCAATGTCGGTCCAGCGTTTTGTGCCCTCGGATGACACGCACCATTTAGCTATCGGATCTACACTTACATACATTCTTTTCCGGTACTCCTCCCACCAAGTGGCGGGATAAGTGACTTCGATCACTTCCGGTCTTAGATACCGGATGTTCACAGCCAGGACGTATCCAGTTGTTCCGATTGTTCTCAGTTGGTCATCGATTTCGTTGAAATGGGGAATATAGTCTCGGATCATGACTGTCCTTCTCGCCATCTTGAAAAGTTACCACATTTGGTAATTTTGCCTCTTGGCTTCCACTCGTCAACCCTTGGTAGTAGTGGTTGGTCGATGACTGCAGGTTGAAACAATGCAATACTCTGTCCTACGCCTTCCACATTCGACCACAGGTTGGGCCTTGGTTTATGGTTACTATCGCCTTCGTAGTGATGTGTTCGTCGGCAAGTTGGGCTGGCCTTTAGAGGTGACCGGTGAGAACGTTGAATCCGAGCAGTATGATGCTGCACCCATTGCGCACTACGTCATCGCGCATGATCATCAAACAGTTGTTGGTGGGGCCAGGCTCGTAAATTGCAGCTTAGAGTTTGGCCATGGGCGGTCAGCTATCAGCTACATGATCCGAGATGCGTTTTTGGGTCGTATCAGTCTTCCTTCTGAAATATGGGCCGATGGTGAGCCGCCAACGGATGACAAAACGTGGGAGCTAACTCGCCTCGTTTCCGTTGATAAAAACCCTGAAACCACAAAGAACATCTTGGGCGCCTGCAACGAATACATCAAACGCATGGGGGCTGAACGTTGCCTTTTTTTGACCAATCCGTTGTTGCTCAAGATTGGCAAGCGATATGGTTACGATCCAATCCCGCGTGGTCCTGTCCTTTCGAATGACGACGGCCGTTTCTTGGCGTTTGAGTGTCCTGTGCGCTAGTTTCGTGTCCTCTCCGATATGGCGATCAGCGATGCGATAATGTTCAGTTTCCCGTCTTTGTGCTGCTTAATAAGTGTTCTCATGTAGGCCCCTGGTGATCGTACAGGGTTGTTCGGCCTGTTCATGTTTGCATCTGTGATAATGACGCAGGTTGTTGCTGCCGGACTTCCCATCGACTTACATGCTTCGTCCCAGATCGATTTGCTGATCCCGATTTGATACAACCGTTCGTAAGCTGCTTCCTCAAAGTCATGGTCTGCAAGTGTGGATCGTCCCCTCTGGGCAAGTTGGACTAGCTCTTGCATCTCTGGCGAACAAAAACTCAAGAACCGCTGTGGGCTGATCTTGTTCATAAATTCGTTCTTGTAGTCCGACGGTTGGTCTTCATACTTTTTTTCTATGCATGGTGCGGAGCCGTTAGGCGTAGCACCCGTAAATTAGCGTCCGAGGATTTATCCTCGGTCCATATTGCTTCGCTTGCGTTACAAGACTTATTTGAAGAATCTTGATTTGAATCTTGTATATAGGAAGCGCCCTTTTCTTCCGGTCGAGCGGCATATTCTTGGTATTTCAACTCTAACTCGATCACTTTGGCGCAAAGAGCTGCGGCTTCATCAACGTGATCGTAGAGGTCATCAAGTGTCATTCTGTGCAATGCAGAGCTATGAGGCCAATCATCGAACTTACAAAGTAGGTTGTTTAGTTCGGCATTTCGTCCGTATTGGGTAATCAGTTCGTTGAGCACGCCCTTGGTGTGTTTGTAATGGGTGCTCCGGAGCCCTCTCAGCTTGGCGTGTTCTCTTCGATCCGCTTCAGCCGCCTGGACCCGCGCTAGCATTTCTGGGATAGCGCGAATGGCAGCTGAGAAATAGATGCCGCACCCTTGAAAGCCTGTACGGGCTCCGTTTGCCATCGTCCGACGCTCTATCAAGCCTAGCTTCTCCAAAGCATGTTCGTGGTTGCGAACTGTCTTGGCAGACACCCTTAAGCTATGTGCAATCTCTGTTTGGTGGACGTAGCAAATGGGTTCGGCGTTTGGATCCTTGAAAGCTGACGGTTTTGTGCGCGAGATCATTGCCCGAAAGGTTGCGACGGCTTTAGCCTTCAGGCCGATCAAGGGTGCAACTTCATCGATCAGTCTGATGAGATTCTCGCGTTCCCAGTTGCTTGGTAGGCAAGGATGACCCTCGCTCTGTTGTCTTAGTTGCTCGATGTTGATGATGGTTTGTCCCATTCTATCTTCCTCACTTGGAGCAAGACGCAGCAGGCATATCTTCTCTGTTCGCAGAAATGCGTTTTTTTCTTGCCAGCTTTTTCAGGGAGTGTTAGAACCGAGCTTGAAACTTATAGCTGACTAGGGATTGCCGTCCCTTGGTTCTAAAACCCCCCGTTAGGTTCGCGCCTTGCGGGGGTTTCTACTTGTGGTGATTAGTTCCTTTCTTCCGAGTCGTAGTCATCTCGATCTTGTATCTTGTTTGGCTTTGATCGCAAATAGTTGTGATCGGCCATATGCTTTTGTTGATGAGTGACATGTCTCGGGTTTTCGTCCGTTCATTTTGAAATTCTTCAATCATTTGAAGCTGATTCACCTCGTTCATGCCATGTAGGATGAGGTTGCATCAAGAAAAAAGTAAATTTTATAAAATTACACCATTATCTTTTTTTCATAAAACAGCCATTTTTGGACGCTAATCGACTGTGTTTCCGACAGCTTGCGCTTTCTTCAGGCGTACCGATTCTCGTCCTGCAACCGTGTCCGCGTTGGTCGGCAACCGATGAGCGACAGAGTTTCTTTTCGTTCACTCGCCCAAAATACCAGATTTCCAGATCCATGCCTGCCGCTGGCCTTGGAGCTTGCGCACAGGTAGTCGGCCAACATGGGGTCGTTTGCGGGAGAGGGCGAAATGACACTCTAAGCTCTTTTCGGACTGTCCCAATTGAACCCCTTTGGTTCTGGACCTCTCAAAGTACTGATTTTGCGGGGTCGGATTCTGTATCGTTTGAACAACTGTTCTATTGGGACCAGCTGCGACAGCCGACCTTCGCTGCAATGCTCATGGATCAACATAACGCGGACAAAGCGGACTTGTGCAGGTGCAGCTATTGCTGACGCAGCATTTCTTCGCAGTCACACCATCGTTGTAGCTGCGATGCAGCTAACGTCATCGAAGCCGTCATTCAAACCTTCGGTTTTGAGCCGGTCGACACCAGCTTTTCGCATCGGCTGCGCCAATAGCCGTTTTTCTAACATACTCGGCCCATGGTGGGGGTACGTCTTTTGGGAGGCACTTTGCCAGAGGCGTGGTTCTAGAAGTCATCAGTTTCCGGAACACTCCCGAGCCTAACAAGAAAGCTCGGTGATCCAACCTCGCCACTCTCGGGGTCTTCACTAATCATATAGGCATCGGCACCGGCGCACTCCTCAGACTGAGCTTCCCGTTCTGCTCTGTTCTGAGCTTCTGCTGCCGTGGAATACTGAAATTGCTTGCCAATCTTCAGACTCGCTTGCTCGTCGCGCCTTGGCTTCTGTTCCACGTATGTCTGACAGATATAGTGAACTTTTGTTGTGCTCTCGTCTGCGTGCGTCATTGGCAAATTCCTTCTGGTGTGTCCGGTCGCTCAGGCAGATTGAAAGACGCAGGCGAAACGTGGGGTGCTGCGATGTAGTAGCCTGGGTTCAACCATTCCTGCGCCCCTGGCGCGACGGCTTTGTCGGAGTGTTGGCCTCCCGTTCAAGGCGCGCGTTGCGAAGACGGTCGTTCTTGGCTTGGCGCTGCTCAGCCTCTTCTGCGACCATCTTGCGAACGATGCGGGTTGTCTTGTCCAATGGTGTTTCCGCTTTGGAGCCTTGAGCCTTAAACACGCTTGTCTTTGTTAGTTTTGCCAAGTGATCATTTCCTTCTTGATTGCGCTTTGCCAGGCTCCAACACTGTCGGTCAAACCAATGCCAGGTGTTTCTTTGGACCATGGGCATCGTTTTCCTGTGACCGAGGCCGGTTATTGTGTAGACTCGTTTGAATGTCAGGCGCGGCCATGGCGCGCATCAATGCGCTATAGTTCATCTGAAACCGCATCTCCGATCCAACGCGGAGCTTCTGATCTGTCGTGCCAATGACGAGATGATCGCTTGTCGCACCGATAAGTGTACTGCCAGCAGGCATCGAAAGCCCGGCCACATCCACGTCTTGGTTTCCAAGGGCAAGAATAATCCTTGTCGTCTCGAGGGTGGCTGGAACGAGCCGAATGATTGCCGGTGCGTGATCCGCGGTACCCAAGAGTGGGCTCACTGTCTTGGTCTCGGTTTCGATAACTTCGGCGACAAGCGTAAAGCTGTCTCGAAACAAACCACCAATCTGAACTCCTGTGATCGGATCCATGCCAAGCAGTATGGCTTCGCCAATGCGCAGATCGTTGATCCGGCCGGTCGCACGCGAGCCGAACGCCCAAGGCAAATTTGCAGAATTGCCGCCAGATACTGTTTGAAGGAATGGGCCACACCGCCCCTCGACTTCATTGGCAAGTGCGGTCAAGGCCTGCATTTTGGTAGCTGTAGGGGCAATGCCGCTCAGACAGGCGAAATTGGCACCGATGCCTTTCAGCGCTACACCGGGCATGTCCACAACTTGCTGTCCTATACGTCCAATGTGTTGTGGCATGATCCCTTCGCGCAGGTCACCCATTTCGGCCATCAAGATGACGCCGTGAACCTTGTTTTGTCGGATTGCAGCAGCCGCCAATGCTGCGATCACAGGTATCTCTGTGTTGTAGCTCGCCTCACAGACTTGCACGATGTCATCGACCTGGCTCAACATTGGTGTGCGGATCAAGGTGATCGGACAAGTCACGCCAGCCTGGCGCAACCGCTTTACATTGCTCAAACGTGCCTCAGCCAACCCCGCCACACCACCATCAATCATGGCCTGGGCGACAGCCGGGTGCCCACACACGGCTTTGGTCACCGCTGTCACACCGATGCCACGTCCCTTCAACCGCTCAACAATGGTTCGCGTGTTGTGGCGTATCTTGCGCAGATCAATTTCTATACGCGGACCACTCATATCGCGGCCACGGGTGTTCTTTGCTGCAGACCGGGATAGGCCGCTACAACCATTGCCATTAAATGTGACGCTGGTCGCCTGAGTGCGTCGGTCACAGGCAGGCCGAGTTTCTCTGTTTGTACGCCAATTGTATCTGTAATTTCGGCTTCGGACATCCCCTCGTGATTGAGCGTTACACCGATGACCTTGGTATCAGAAAAAGCCTCGATCAAAGCAATCTCGCTTGCCGGGGTGGGCATTGGCATACTGGGAAAATCGCAGCGATGGCTGCGTTTTGGGGCATGCTGAAGGATGACGGCGTCGGGTTGGCTGCCGCGCAGGATAAAGGCCGATGTACAGAACGCCGGATGGCTGAGCGCACCTTGGCCCTCGATCAAAATGACATCGGGTTGTTCCGCCTCCGAGGCCGCAACGATCGCGCCTTCAAGTTCGCCACAGCAGAATTGGGGCGGGACGGCATCCATGGCCACGCCATATTTTGCGCCCTGCATCAGTCCCGTCTGACCGGTGCCAACCAGTACAGTCTTGATGCCCTTTGCGTTGAGGGCGCGTGCCAAGACCGTCGCAGTGGTCCGTTTTCCGATCGCGCAATCGGTCCCAAGAACGGCAATGCGCAGTGCATGAACACTTGCGACGCTGCCATCGAATAAGCGCATGACTTTGCTGAGCTTGGGTTTGCGGATATCGCGAATGGTGACCTGCCGTTCCGATGCCGCCTGCGCGATTTCGGTATCGTCGCTGAGGTATTCATGCAGGCCACTGACGATGTTCATGCCGCGCGCAATCGCATTCAGCACCACGTCACGATCAGCGGGCGAAAGCCGCCCTGTTGAGGGGGCCATTCCATAGATAAAGGTATCAGGCAAAGTAGTTGCATGGGCGATAGCGGCATCTAGACTTCCGAGAATTGGTATGGCGTTGATCACTTCATCAAGAACCTGACCGCTGTTCTCGCCGCTGTGCGCGTTGTCGATGACCGAGACGATCCTGTAGGCCTGTGAATGACGTACAAGGCCGTTGGCCGTCTTCCCGTCAATTTTGGCAAAGTTGCCCTCGCAATAGACAACCGCGGTCGGGATCTGAGTGCGCGAGGATGATCGTGTCGGTGCGGCTACGATCATGGGAGTCGCTTGCGTACTCCTGATGGGAAGGCGAACGGTATCTGCCGTCTGGAATTCGGTTTTCATCGTATTTTCCTTTTGATGACTAGCCCGTCTATTCAAACGGACGCTTTTGTGCGACGCGCTTAGTTATTGAGAACGCATTGGCCCTTGGACTTTTGGAAAATCCGGTTGCACTCCCAACGGTTTCCAGACCTGTCAAGATGGGCGTTTGCGGGGATATCGATTACAGCGCAGCCTGCACCGGAAACTTCATATCCCCTCTGGCACCTCCATCCCTCGCCGTAAGACGCATCGTCAAAGTATGCGAATTCTGGGATGACGACGGCCCGGCACTGACTATCCTGTTCGAAAAACCCACGTTCACATGACCAGGGTTGACCATAACGAGATCCGTTCAAGTAGCCGTTGGCGGGAACAGCAATGGCGCTGCAAAGGTCACCTGTCTGTTCAAACCCTCGATCACATTCCCAAGACGACCCACGGGACCCTTCCACCAGATAGGCGTTTTCTGGCACGACGACCTCTTGGCACGTATCGTCGACTTTAAAAAATCCGCGTAAGCAGTGCCAGCGTTCGCCAGATGGATCTAGAAACCCACCATCGGGGACAACGACTGCGACACATGCCGTCTCATCTACCTTGCGGAAACCGTGATGACATTCCCATCCGGATCCATAGGTGCGGTTAGTCTCATACGCATTGTCTGGGACGACAATAGCTGCACAGGTCTCGTCGGTTAGCCGATACCCGATATTGCATTCCCAACCGTCGCCATAGCTCTTTGCGCTGGCGTTTTCTGGCATGGTCTGGGCCATGGCGGGCATTACAAGGAGTAGCAGAACAAAGATTGGGCCCATGAAAACGGCCCAAAGTAGCCGAGCGTCCGCCAACATCGATGTCCCGCAAACTGTCTCTGACGATTGCGGCGGTATTTTCAAATTATGATCCATCCAACTCAAGCCCCGCGAGGCAAGCAGCTGCTAGGTCACGATCAGGCGTATCTGTACCGGGGCGCGTGGCCCAGCCCGTTTCCATCATTGCATTGCGGCGGCCAAAACTAGAGAGATCCTGAAGAGTTGCGAGCTTCTCTGTGCGTTCCGGATCAGCCGCTGACATATTGAGGCAGACCGGCACCATCGCCAAAGTCACCTCTTCAGCAGCCAAGTCCTGTGCCATGGTTTGGGCGTTGCTGCTTGTTGTCCAGCCACCCCAAGCGAAGCCAATTATAGAAACCGCAATCGCACCACCCAAAGCACCGTAGAGGCCGGGTTTCGTCCATTCTGGAAAAGTCATTTTTGATCCTTTGACGGAGAAAGCGCCGCCACGCTGTTTTTGCGCTGACAAAACATTTTGTCAGAGCGGCATCGAGATCGATTTATCGACAACACGCAATCCATGCCCGGGCGCAAATCGCTGGTCCGTCAGGCCGCCATGACGGAAAGTCATGACGCATGGGTGATGCGGTCGTGCGCCATCAGTCGGCAACCGTCCCAAGCGTCAAGTCCCTGTAAAGGCACGCCACAGTCGAATTCTAGTGATAGATAGTTGCAGTTGGCTCTGGCAGGCGATGCACCTCTGCCGAAGAAGACCACAACTTTGTATATTCTATGTAGTCGCCCAGAACCCAATTTACAATGCTGGCTGACTTGACCCCTTTTCAGAACAAAGCCCGTGGTTTCTAGCTCTTGACCTCTTTGAGCCGCCTTCAGCGAAACGCGGGGCCATGCGCCCAGACGGTCAACGAGCGCCGGATGCCCCGCTTGATCGGCGTCACCTGATGCAGTGCAAAGCTCGGAAACACACTTACAGACCCTTGCGCCCGATTGGCCAATTGGATGTGGGCGCTCGGCCTGATTTCCAAGTCACCCCCGTCGTAGGTGTCCGGATTGCTCAATTGCAGCACAAGCGTGAGCTTTCTTTTACCAGCAGCAGGACCATCGCCGATGTCAGAATGCCAGGCAAAATGGCCACCTTTGGCTGCATCATATTTGGCTACTTGCGGGCTTTCCGCAAATTCGCGCACATCGAAATCAAACCGGTGCTTGTTGGAATGACTGACAAGCTCAATCAACCGGTTCATCACCCAGCTGAGGTCTCCGACATCGTCCATCCAAACGAGTTCCGCATTACGCAGATTGTGATACCGCTTGCGGCCCACAAGCAGCGCGTCATCGGTGGGCATTTTGGCGATTGCCGCAACGATGCGTTCACATTCCCACGTCGTGAACGCATCGGGCACTGAGTGCACACCCATCATGCCGCCTACCATTTACAGGTCATGGTTCGCGTCTGCATCGATGCGAGAAGGATCTGCATCAATGTACAGCCGGTATCCCGGATCGATCCGATAGGTCTTTGAATACTTTTATGATTTCTGCTGTTTCTGCGCGATCAAGTGCGGCATTTGCGATCTCTTCTTCCGTCCAAATCCAAGTCTTCGCAGGATCATGAAGCATCGCCCAACTTGCAAACAATCGGGTTTGTATCCTGCGATTCAGGAGTTCTTTGACCCCAGCATGACGGTCATCGCGACAAATCCGAGCATAGGCTGCGCGCACTGCATCTTCCGGACCTTCCAGCAGTTGAAGGTAGATGTCATGTCTACAAACAAGCGCGCCGGTCACGTCATCCCGCTTATTACAGCGTCTGGCATCGAGCAAAATGCCTGCCAGTGTCGGCTCATCGTATCCAAACGGCTGTGACGCATAAACGATCTGAATGAGATTTGTGATGAATTGGCTCCCTGCGGGATTGAGCGATTCATGAAAGTACTATGGTAGAGGCACGATCACATCGCTTCAGGTGAGGACCGTACGGCTTCGGCGACGCTGAGTCTCTACCAAAGTGAACGAACGGCCAATTTGGCGAAATTCCTTTCAAGATTGAGGTTCTTGCCCTGTGAACTCAGAGGGTGGGCGCAATACGGCCCATCACCTCCCGAAAGATAAATAACCCCTTCGAAATGGCGAACGGCGGAGCCGCTCGCCAAGGCAAGTCAGATGTCAATGCGCTCTGCAATGCTAAGAGCATCTTCAAGCTCGACACCCAGATATCGAACGGTGCTGTCCACTTTGGTGTGACCAAGCAGCAGTTGGACGGCGCGGAGGTTGCCTGTCTTGCGGTAGATCTCCGCAGCTTTGGTCCGTCGCAGCGAATGGGTGCCGTAGCCACTCGGTTCCAATTCGATCGCCGTCACCCAATCGCGAACAATCCGACCATACTGACGGGTTGAGATGTGCGGGCGATCGTGGAAGCGGCTCGGGAACATGAAATGGCATCCGATCATCTCTGGTGATCTTACCCATGCAGTGACAGTATCTCTTGTGTTTTCAGTCAATTCGAACTGGACTGGCCTCTTGGTTTTGCTTTGCATCACCGAAACTCTTTCGCGAACGCGATCATTTTTGACCAAATCGCTCACGGCGAGTTTGACCAGATCACAGCCCCTTAGCTTGCTATCAATCGCTACGTTGAACAGTGCAAGGTCGCGAAGATAGCCCGCAAGTTCGAGCCGCGCACGGATAGCCCATACCTGTCTGGGAAGCAGCGGCCGCTTCTGGCCAATGATACGCCCCTTGTTCCAGGCTTTGCGCTTTGGGGTGACTGCGGGAAGTTGGACTCTTGGCATATTTTGCCCTCCAATCCTCCCTCCATACCCAGTCATCAGCACCTCGCTGACGCAGAGAGCTTAGCATGGCGTTGAATTGCAGTTTTCCGAAGAACCTGAAACATGGCCTCTCTGCAAGCGCATTGGGTGTCTCAGAGCCCTTCCTACCTTGTTGCTTCAGGACGGCGCGTTTTCGTTCTTCGTTCGACGCTTCGCCAGTTCTCGATATAACGCAGGGGGTGTCACACCGATCCAATCCGCGACCCGTACCCATCCGCCTTCCTCAGGGGGACCGTACAGTTCGAGATAGGCGTCCAGCCGATCTGCGACTTTGCGCAAACGCATAATCTCAATGCGAGTTCGCAAGGTCTGTAACTCTCTCGCTGTTCTTTCGAACGCTTTGATCAAAAGTTGATCTGATGAAACAGCATTTTCCAAATGCGCCATCAATTTAGCTCTGGGCAACCAAACGACCGTCGTCGCCGTGCCCGCCATTGCATCGCAGTGATACCTGTCCGCAAAGAGGGATGCTTCGGCGACCAGATCACCAGCACCGGTGCTGTGAAGGGTCAGGAGCCCGCCATCTTGGAGCGCCCGCCGAAGGGAAATACGCCCTTCACGGACCAGGAATGCCCAGTCAACTTTATCGCCTCGCCGAAATAGCGTTTCGCCTTCCGCCAGCGTTCTCTTAGGCGCGCCGTCAAAACAATGAAGCCAATGATCATACATGATTTCTATCATGTTCTGTACTGCTCACTCCATGCAATCCCTTTGCGCCAACGCCTGATCAATCAAGGACTTAAATTATGACAGCCATGCGCTTTGCACTTGTCATGGTGCTCTTGCCCACCATCGCCATTGCGCAGAGTCATGGCACTTTGCCCTCGGATTACGTGGGCGAAGAAACGCGCCTGATCAAATCCTTGTCGGGACAGGACTTAGAGGAAATCGCACGTGGCGGCGGATGGGGGCTTGCGCGTGCTGCCGAACTCAATGGTGTGCCGGGGCCGACGCACCTGCTTGAGCTTGCCGATGACATCGGTCTGACCGAACAGCAGCGCAGTGACATTGAGGCGATCCGGGCGCAGATGCAGGCAGACGCCATAACGGCCGGGGAGCGTTTCGTGGCTGCGGAACAAGCGTTAGACACAGCCTTTCAACAAGGAGCACCAGATGCCGAGGCGCTTGAACGGTTGGTTGCACAAGCCGGTCAAGCGCGGGCAGCTCTCCGCCTCGTTCATCTGAATGCTCATCTGTTAACTTTGCCATTGCTGACCGATGCCCAAGTCAGCCAGTACTCGGTCTTGCGCGGTTATTCAGATGATCCCTGTGCCTCTATTCCTGAGGGGCATGACCCCGAGATGTGGCGTAGCCATAACGGATGCAATTAGGCTCGATTACGGCGACACATCCTCGTGACTTGTCAAAGCCCTATACCCCCTGTAGGTATTGAGTATGTTTCGTTTGGTTCTGTCGATCATTCTTGTTTTTGCATTCGCTGGTGCATCCACCGCATCTGTGATGCATGGCTTGAACCATGGATCGGATCACGCCGCCCACCACGCCGAAATGTCAGAAAGCGATCCAGTGGCTGATGCTGAGAAGGCACTCGCGTACTGCTGCGATGCCACCAGCGGAATGGGATCAACCCCCTGTTTTGGCGATCTTGCGGCCATGTGGGCGACTTCACCGGATAATCCCGCAAACAGATCGGTTGTTGATGTTCTGCACGCCGATTTCGATTTTGCGAACCTAACGCTGGTTGTCCCTACTGGTCCTCCGAAAGTCTGAACGGCAACGGGCGATTGCCCGCCATCCATTCAACTTTCTAACAAAAGGACCGACAGACATGATCACACGTCGTAACTTCACTACTCTATCTGCAACAGCTCTTGTCGTGGCTGCCCTGCCTGCTCGTGCTGGCACACCTATGCGCGTTCTCGCGTCACCCGGCTGCGGTTGCTGTCACGCCTGGGCTGACCTAGCTCGCGCACGCGGCTACGCCGTCACCGTCGAGGAACTGACCGATCCTGAGGCGCAAAAGTCAGAGCGCGGCATTCCGCTTGATCTCGCCTCCTGCCACACTATTGAAGCGGATGGTTATGTCTTCGAAGGGCATGTGCCTTTCGAAGCATTGGAAGCAGTCTTGCAGGATCGCCCAGACATTACTGGGCTTGCTGTTCCGGGCATGCCGATGGGCTCTCCTGGCATGGGCGATGACCCTTCCGCCCGCTACGATGTCATTGCATTTGGTGGAGAGGCTGGCACCGGCACGGTATACTACCGCGTTGGCACGGCGCAGCCGTTCGACACCTGATGGTAAGTCGGAAAGCCGTTTTGATAAGCAGTGGGCTCACGCTCGCCGGTTTCGCAGCCGCATTTGTTCTGGCGCAACCTTCCCAAACGGTTGGTATTTTGACGCCTGACGACGCCGAAGTGATCGCCTTGGGCCAAAGCATCTACGCAGACCAATGTGCCGCTTGCCATGGTGCGCGCCTGGAGGGGCAGCCAAACTGGCGAATACGTGGAGAAGATGGACAGCTGCCAGCACCACCTCATGACGCAACAGGCCATACGTGGCACCATGATGATGAAACGCTTTTTACCCTGACCAAATATGGGCTTGCCGGTCTGATGGAGAACGCGCCACCATCCGGCATGCCTGTCTATGAGGGTGTGCTCACTGATGACGAGATCATTGCGGTGCTGTCCTTCATCAAATCAACTTGGCCCGACGACCTTCGTCAGTATCACGACGAACTGAATGCCCAGTCCGAATAGAGGAAAATTCAGATGATCAAACAAACTCTTCTCGGCTTGGCCGTTTTAGTTGCTCCCGCTCTTGCCTTTGCCCATTCGAAGTCTGAGGCCACAACACCCGCCGACGGTGCGACAGTCACAGAAGTGCCGGAGCTTTCAATGCGGTTCGATGATCCGATGCGCATCATTTCGGTCACGCTTACCTCTCCAGATGGAGATGTCGAAATAGAACGCGAGACAGGCATGGACCCCGTGAATGAGTTTCGAGCCATGCCTTTGGAAGAGCTTCCGCCTGGAAACTATCGCTTCGATTGGCGCGGTATGGCGTCGGACGGCCATCCGATGCAGGGCAGCTTCTCCTTCACGGTCACTGAGTGACAGGCCTCGCGCCAATCGACGGTCTTGTCGTTTTGGCCATCTTGGCCAAGGCGATTGGCTATGGCGCGGCTTTGCTCGCGGTGGGGGGCGTGCTGTTTTCCTTCATTTTCGCAAAGCGTGCTGAGGTGTCTATACTGCGCCTTGCAAGGCGGATTGCGGTCGGTGCGGCGCTCGTCGGTCTCGCCATGCTTGCCGTTCGGTTCGGTATTCGGGCGGCCCGGATATCCGGGATGGGCTTAGAGGGCGCGACCGACCCAGTGATGCTTGGCTTCGTTTGGGAAAGTCCACTTGGGACCACTGCGATTTGGCGCGGGATAGGCGAACTCGCGATACTGGCAATCTTGGTCCCCCGTATCGGGCAGTGGATCGCTCTGGCGGGGTCCGTTGCTGTGGCGATATCCTTTGCTCAAGTGGGCCACGCTCTTGGGGAACCCAGAGCTGCCCTGGCCGTCTTGTTGGTGCTGCATCTTCTAGCCGCTGCTTTCTGGGTTAGTGCGCTTGTGCCATTACGTAGGGCAGCGCTTGCTCGCACGGGAGCAGATCTGTTGCACTTCTTTGGCAATGTCGCCGTTTTTGGCGTAGCCATCCTGATCATAGCAGGCACATCGCTCGCTTGGCTGCTTTCAGGCTCCGTCACTGAGTTATTTGGAACGGCCTACGGCTTAGCACTTTTGCTCAAAGTCGCGATTGTTGCGGTGCTCTTGGGCTTTGCGGCCTTCAACAAAGTGAGGCTTGTCCCTGCTTTGCGCGCCGAGAAACCTGGCTCAATACATGCACTGCGGCGCTCTATTTCAATGGAGATACTGGCCGTCGTCGCCATCCTGTTGGCAACGGCAACGATCACCAGTGTGACAACGCCACCCGTCAATCTTTGAAGACTTAGCCGCGTGCCTTGTCGAGGAGTTCAAGGAGTTCGGTGAACTTTGCCCGCTGATTTTCTCGATCACCCGAAGCCAGCGCGTGTTCGATGCAATGGGATGCGTGATCATCAATCACGAGCTTCTCGACGCCTTTGAGAGCAGCGCGCACCGCCGCAATCTGTGTCAGAACATCAACACAATAGCGGTCCTCTTCGACCATCCGAGCGATCCCGCGGACCTGGCCCTCCAAGCGTTTCAGACGTTTTAATGTGGCTTCGCGGTTTTCGTGCATAGTCACTTTTCGCATAGTGGCAGAGAAAAAGTCGAGTGATCTTGGAACCAAAGCTGGCGCTATTGATTATATACCCTATGGGGGTATATCGAGATAAGCAATGCCCACGCAAGTACACTGACGGAGAAGCCAATGCCCAAAGACACGCGCGACGCAGCCGACATTGATTCAAACCCTGCCGAAGCTGCGGTGGGCAAAACGGCTGTGCTTTATCGGATGGCCCTGCCGGATCATCTGTGCCCATCTGGGCAAAAGGCGCGCTGGCTTCTCGAACGACAGGGATATGATGTCGATGATAGGCTCTTCCGAACCCGCGCCGAAGTGGATGCCTTCAAAGCCGAGTACGACGTTAAAACGACGCCCCAAGCGTGGATCGATGGCGAACGTGTTGGCGGTTATACGGACCTGCGCGAAAAGCTGACCGGCTGGAACCCGAAGGCAACCACCTATCGGCCAGTGCTTTATCTCTTCGCCGTCGCCGCATTCACTGCAATCGCGCTCTCCGTTGGGTTCCTCGGCGCAATCACATGGCAAACACTGGGCTGGTTCATCTCTGTCTCGATGATCCTTCTCGGCATGCAAAAACTGCGCGATATCGAGGGGTTCTCCACAATGTTCCTCAACTACGACCTTCTTGCGCGAAAGTGGGTACCTTACGCATACATCTATCCGTTTGTGGAAACCGGCGCGGGCATCCTCATGACCGGCATGATCCTGACCTGGGTGTCCGCCCCCGCAGCACTCTTCATCGCGAGTATCGGCGCCATCAGCGTTTTCAAAGCCGTCTACCTCGACAAACGCGAGCTCAAATGTGCATGCGTTGGCGGAAATTCAAACGTGCCGCTTGGGTTTGTGAGCCTCACCGAAAATTTGATGATGGTAGGAATGGCAGTCGTGATGCTTTGGTTGATGGTTTGAGTGACGCGGTCTTCGATTTATGCATTCTACAGGCCAAAAAGCAGACATTTGAATCGGGACTATCTTGGCAGGTTTTGCCAGCAGTCTGTCATTTCCACTTAAAAAATTCTGCATGATGCTCGAATGACCGGAGTTGCCGCTGCTTCGCAGTAGTCGAATCTTTGTAGATGCTGAGATTTTCTTGCTGCGCGCGCTCGCAGCGAGAAAACTGAATTCACAAGTTGGGCTCTTCGTCAGCTTTCGCCGCGATCCGCACGAACGCCTGCTATCTGTGCAAAGGTCTTAGAGTGTCATTTCGCCCTCTCCCGCAAACGACCCCGTAAAATCCGATGGCTAGATGGATATGGTGAGCATTTGGCAGAGATATTCCGTGTGGAGTAACCCTTAGTATCCGCCTCAAGGTCAGTCAACAAACTGACCCACAGCCTCTAAACGCATCCTCGAATGACTTTTCGGCAAAACCGCTACCGTACGATCCTGCCCCCTACCGGAATGGACCCCTACACCTGCCGTTGCATTGGAAGGTGGCAAAGGAACAAGATGCGGACAAAGCCTCCTTTCGGCTTCCTTGATCCAAAGGCGGCTTTGTGCGCATTTTGGCCGCAGAGAAAAGTGCGAGGGACGGCACGCATACATTAGCCGCGCTGTTGCGGTCTTGTATCGGCCTGGCAAAAGCCGATGTTCAGTATGGCCTATGGCTTCCTTGATGATTGCGAAGGAAGTTTCTTGCCTCAGAGATGCCAGAAGTTGCTAGTCTCTTAGTGGACAACCTATTGTTAATGGGAAATCATCCACGGCCTCTTTGTCGGAAAGCTCTTTGATCCATCAGGGCGGTACAACGTCTTGCTGGATTTTTTGATCCACCGCTACAACAACCGCAGCCTGGCCCGTGGGTGCTGGTACGTTTGGGGCTGTCGGCGGCGCGTTCGTTGGTCTCATGCGCGCGGCGGTTGGCGCTGGACACGGCCGACAGGGCCGGAACGCTCAGCATGACCCGGGGCGCGGAGGTCCCGCAGGCAGGACAATCGCAGGGATCGGAAAAGCGGCTCATGGGCACCATCTCTTCAAAGACGCCGCAATCGTCGCAGAGGTATTCATAGACGGGCATAGTGTGGCCTTTTCTTGCAAAAGGGCGACCACCGGGAATCGGTGGCCGCGGGTTCAGGCTCAGAGATCCGGGGCAAGCGGGATGTCGACCGATCCGTCGAGATATTTCGTTGGGCCATCGGCGTTCGGCATCATGTCCCATTGGAAGATATCGTTGGGCAGCCAGAGCGTGGCGCAGGCGTTCGGAATATCCACTACGCCTGAAATATGCCCCTGCACCGGTGCCGTCCCCAGGATTGCGTAGGCCTGCGCGCCTGAGTAGCCGAACTTTTTAAGATACTCGATCGCATTCAGACAGGCCTGCCGGTAGGCGATATGCACATCAAGATAATGCTGTTCACCGCTTTCATCGACGCTGATACCTTCAAAGATCAGGTAGTCGTCATATTTCGGCGTGATCGGCGAGGGTTTGAAGATCGGGTTCTTGATCGCGTATTTGACCATCCCGTCCTTGATCAGCGTGACCTTAAGGTGCAGCCACCCGGCCATTTCTATGGCCCCGCAGAAAGTGATCTCACCATCGCCCTGGCTGAAATGCAGATCCCCCATCGAAAGGCCCGCACCGTCCACATAAACCGGGAAATAACATACCGAGCCACGGCTGAGGTCCTTGATATCGCAGTTGCCGCCGTGTTCGCGCGGCGGCACGGTGCGGGCTGCTTCGGTCGCGGCCTTGTCGCGTGCGTCGCCTTTCATGGCCCCCATATGCGCACTTTGCGTGTTGGGCAGCGCGGCAAGGGGCGGGACGCGTTCGGGATCAGTGTTGACCAGCGCGGTTTCGCGGGTGTTCCACATGTCCAGCATCTTTTTGTCCGGCAGGCAGCCGATCAGCCCGGGGTGGATGAGGCCCGCATATTTCACGCCCGGGACATGGCGGCTTTCAGTGAACATGCCCTTGATGTCCCAGATGGACTTTTGCGCCTCGGGGAAATGTTCCGTCAGGAAACCGCCGCCATTCTGCTTGGAAAAGAAGCCGTTGAAGCCCCAAAGACTGTCATCTTTGGCCCCGATATCAAGGATCTCAACCACCAGTAGATCGCCGGGTTTCGCGCCTTTGACACCGATGGGGCCGGACAGGTAATGCACCTGTTCAAGTTCAACGTCGCGCACGTCGCTGGCGTCGTCGTCGTTCTTGATCTGGCCGCCAGTCCAGTCATAGGTTTCGATCTTGAACTCATCTCCCGGTTCGACCCAGACGTTGATCGGGATATCCGGGTGCCACCTGTTATGCACGTTCTCGTTGGTGTGTGGGCTCTCGTTCAGATCGACCGAGATCAAGGTATCCGTCATGGTATCCTCCTTGTTGGTTGCTTAAACGGAAAGAAATTTCGAGACCTTGGCCTCGTCGATACCCGCGCGGGGGCTGTCGTGGACGAAATTGCCGTTCTCCAGCACCATCACCCGGTCAGCCACATCCAGCGCAAAGCTGAGAACCTGTTCAGAGACAATGATGGAAAGACCCTTCTGGTCGCGGATCTGACGCAAGGTGCGGGCCATATCGCGAATGATCGAGGGCTGGATGCCTTCAGTCGGTTCGTCCAACAACAACACCTTGGGGTTGGACGCCAGCGCACGGGCAATGGCCAGCTGTTGTTGCTGGCCACCAGACAGATTGCCGCCGCGCCGGTCCTTCATCTCCAGCAGGACCGGGAAAAGTTCGTAGATGTCATCCGGCACGGTTTTGCTGCCGGTCACGGTCAGCCCGGTTTCAACGTTTTCCTTGACCGTCATGGCCGAAAAGATCATCCGCCCCTGCGGGACATAGGCGATGCCCTTGGCGACCCGCTTGTGGGATTTCAGGCCGGTAACCGGGGTATCACCCACGGACACGGTTCCGGCACGCTCTGGCACGATGCCCATGAGCGTCTTCATCAGGGTCGTCTTGCCCATGCCGTTGCGGCCCATGATGGCCACGATTTCACCGGGCTTAACGTTCAGATCCAGCCCGTGCAGGACCTCGCTTTCACCATAGGATGCTTTCAAGGAAGAGATATTCAGCATGTCGGTGCTCCTTAGTGGCCGAGATAGACTTCGATGACTTTCGGATCGTTCTGCACCCGCTCCATTGAGCCTTCGGACAGCGTCTTGCCCTGATGCAGCACCGTGACCCGTGTGGCGATGTCGGCGACAAAGCCCATGTCGTGTTCGATCACGATGACCGAGCGGTCCTGAATGATCCGGTTAAGCAGTTCGGCTGTTTTTTTGCGCTCGGCCACGGACATGCCCGCCACTGGCTCATCCAGCATCAAAAGCTCGGGGTCCTGGATCAGCAGCATGCCGATCTCGAGCCATTGCTTTTGCCCGTGGCTGAGGAAGGCGGCCTTTTCGTCCAACTGATCGGACAGGAAGATCGTCTCGGCGATTTCGTCGATCCGCGCGTTTACATCTGCATCGCGTTTGAAGGCCAAAGCCCCGAAAACGCCGTGTCCCTTGGGATAGCTGAGTTCAAGGTTTTCCGAGACGGTCAGGTCCTCATAGACGCTTGGCGTCTGGAACTTGCGCCCGACCCCGGCGTGGACGATCTGGTCCTCGCGCATGGTCAGCAGTTCCGTGCCGTTGAAAGTGACGGTGCCGTCTGTCGCCTTGGTGCGTCCGCAGATCAGATCCAGCACGGTGGTCTTGCCCGCCCCATTGGGGCCGATGATCACCCGACATTCGTTGCGTTGGACAGCAAAGCTAAGGTCGTTGACCGCCTTGAACCCGTCAAAGGACACGGTCAGCCCTTCGACCTGCAGGATATAGGGGGCAGCTGTGTTCATCTTACATCCCTTTCCGGATCATTCCGCAGGTGCGCCGTCGGGCGCGGTGGTGGGTTTTGCAGCAGTGCCTTTCATCTTGCGCAGCTGCGCGACGAGCCATGGCTCCAGCTTTTCAGACCAAACGCTTACCAGACCGTTTGGAAAGAACATGACGACCGCGATGAAAAGACCGCCTAGTCCAAGCAGCCACAGCTCTGGGAACGCCTCTGAAAAGGTGGTCTTGGCCCAGTTGACCAGCAGTGCCCCATAGACCGCGCCAAGGATCGACAACCGCCCGCCCACGGCGCAGAAAATCACCATTTCAATCGATGGGACGATGCCGACGAGCGTGGGCGACATGAAGCCGACCTGAAGGGTGAACATGGCCCCGCCGATGCCCGCGAACGCCGCGCCAAGGCAGAAGATAAATATCTTGAAGTTTGCCACGTTGTAGCCGGAAAACCGCACGCGATCTTCCTGATCCCGCATCGCGATCAAGAGTTTGCCCAGTTTGGATTTGCGCACGTATTGCGCGACAAACAACACCAGGAACAGCAGCACGCCGTTGACGAAATAAAGGGTGGTCTTGGCCTCATCCGTGCGGATGTCCCAGCCCAGCAACGTGCGCAGGTCGGTGATGCCGTTGACCCCGCCCGTGTAACCCTGTTGCCCGATGATCAGGATCGTCAGGATCGCGGCAAAAGCTTGTGTGATGATGGCAAAGTACACACCGCCCACACGCCGGGTGAACATCGCAAACCCGATGATAAAGGCGAAGATCACCGGCACCGCCACCACCGCCAGCAGGGCGAAGGGCAGCGAATAGAACGGTTGCCACCAGACCGGCAATTCGGTCAGCTGGTTCCAGTCCATGAAGTCCGGAATGCCCGGCGTCGACTGGATGGAGGTGTTTTCGGGCGTCGAGGCCTCAAGCTTCAGAAACATCGCCATACAGTAGCCGCCAAGGCCAAAGAACACGCCTTGACCCAGGCTGAGGATGCCGCCTGCCCCCCAGCAGAGCGACAGGCCAACCGCGACAAAAGCATAGGTCAGGTACTTGCCGAACAGGTTCAGGCGGAAGCTGTCCAAAACAGCGGGGAGGAGCAGGAAGATCACGGCTGCAAGGATGGCAAAGGCGACCATCTCTTTGCGGGACATGAAGGCGGAAAGGGACATGGTTGCGGCTCCTTACTTGCGCAGTTTCAGGGCAAAGAGACCTTGCGGGCGGATCATCAGAATCCCGACCACCACCAGCAGCGTGAGGACTTTCGCCATCGAGCCTGACAGGAAGAACTCCATGATCGACTGCGCCTGAGAGATCGAGAAGGCCGAAGCAATCGTGCCCAGAAGGGACGCAGCCCCACCAAAAACCACCACAAGGAAGGTATCGACGATGTAAAGCTGCCCGGCTGTCGGCCCGGTAGAGCCGATCATGGTGAATGCAGAACCCGCCACGCCAGCAACACCGCAGCCAATGCCAAAGGTCAGGCGGTCGGTCCATTCGGTGTTGATGCCTACGGCGCTAAGCCATCACCCGGTTCTGGTTGATCGCGCGGACCTGTCGGCCCCAGACCGACTTGAACATCATGATGTAGACGCCCAGCGAAATACTGACCGCAAGGATCATCACGAAAATACCATTGATCGGCACCTCGATCAGGTCGGTGAGTGGCAGCGATCCCATCATCCAATCCGGGATCGATACGCCCACTTCGCGCGCGCCAAAGACGCTGCGATAGATCTGTTGCAGGATCAGGCTCAGCCCCCAGGTCGCCAGCAGCGTATCAAGCGGCCGTTTGTAAAGGTGGCGGATCATGCCCCATTCCACCAGCAGCCCCAAGGCGCCGGAGGCAAGGAAGGCAAAGATCATCGCGACAAAGAAATAGATACCGTAAAGCCCCGGCATATAAGCCGAAAACAGGTTCGACATTAGATAGGTGACATAAGCACCGAGGATCATGAATTCGCCGTGGGCCATGTTGATCACACCCATCTGGCCAAAGATGATCGCCAGCCCGAGGGCCATCAGCACAAAGACGGAAAACAGGATGAGGCTAAGCAAAGCCCTGCATCGCAAAAATGGCGCCCAACTCGGGCCAGGAATAATCGGCGAACATAGGACCTCCGGCATCTGGGGATGTTTCGTCGTCAAGGGAAAGACGCGGCCCGGCAAGGAAAGTCGCCGGGCCGCCTGTGCGTTACTGATAGCCTTCGGGGAAAGGATCAGGCTCAACCAGATCGGCGGTCTCGAAGACGACCTCGTACTGACCATCGGCAAGCGCCTTGCCGACACGTGTCTTGGACCACAGGTGGTGGTTTTCGTGGACTTTCACATAGCCTTCAGGCGCGGTCGTCAGTTCAATGCCCGGGCTGGCCTCGCGGATCTTGTCCACGTCAAAGCTGCTTAGCTTTTTCGACCGCTGCCTTCCACAGCCATGGTCCCAGATAGGCGGCTTGCGTAACGTCACCGACCACAATGTCGTCGCCCCACATCTCTTTGAAAGCCTGCACGAATGCGATGTTGTTTTCGTTCTCCAGCGACTGGAAATACTTCATGCACGCATACGAGCCCGCGATGTTTTCGCCGCCAATGCCGCGGATCTCGTCCTCGGTCACGGAAATGGTCAACACAATCGGGCTTTCAGCTGCCGGATCGATGCCAGCAGCGATCAATTGCTTGTAGAAAGCGACATTCGATCCGCCCACGACGATCGCATAAATCACATCAGGCTTGCGCAGACGAATCTTGTTGATGACCGAGTTGAACTGCGTATGGCCGAGCGGGTAGTATTCCTCGCCCACGACCTCGCAATCCTCCATGAAGTTTTCGATGTGCTTGCGCGCGATCTTGTTGGAGGTGCGCGGCCAGATGTAGTCTGACCCAAGCAGATAGAAGCTCTTGGCGCCCTTGGTCTGGTTGACCCAATCAAGACCTGCGATGATCTGCTGCGTGGCCTCTTGCCCGGTGTAGATCACGTTCGGGCTCTGCTCGAGGCCTTCGTAGAACGTCGGATAATAAAGGAACCCGTTGTGCTGCTCGAAGACCGGCAGCACCGCCTTGCGGGACGCCGACGTCCAGCAGCCCATGACAGAGGCCACCTTGTCGTTGACAAGCAGCTTTCGGGCCTTCTCCGCGAAGGTCGGCCAGTCGGAGGCGCCGTCTTCTTGAATGTACTCGATCTTGCGGCCTAGAATACCGCCCTGCGCGTTGATCTGCTCAATCGCGAGCTTTTCGGCCTGAACCGACCCGGTTTCCGAGATAGCCATAGTGCCGGTGATTGAATGCAGGATACCGATAGTCACGGTGTCATCGGTGACCGCCAGGCCTGTCGTATTCACCTCGGCCGTGGGGAAGTCTTGTGCCCGCAACTCTTTGGGCGCAAACAATGATGCCGTCAGAGCAGCACTGCCCGCCAGCATCGCGCGGCGGCTCATGCCACCATGTTCCTTGGTTGGATCGTTCTTTGACATATCGCCTCCTTGTCATTGTGCTGAACAATCGGGCGATTCCACTTCGCCCGGCTCAAACTCAGGATCAGGGCGAATGCTGCAGTGCAGTATACGTCAAATGACGTATACCGCTGCGCGTTTTGCGCATTAATCTCTTGCGAGGTGGAAGAACGGACTTGGGGGAGGCCGAGCCGCGGCCAAATTGCGGCACGGAGTTTGTTCATCACGTGGTGATGAGGTGAACAATGACAGTTGCATTGGGGGCAACCCGCGAAAAGCGGACATACAACCGTTGGGTCGCAGACGAGACCATGGAAGATTTCGCGCTGCGGTTCACGGCACGCCGCGCACGGCGTTGGAGCTATGCCCGCGTTGCAAACACCGCCATCGGTTCGATCTCCTTTCTGGCGCTGGAAGCCATCGGCGCGGTCCTGACGCTGACCTACGGGTTCGATATCGCGGTCGTTGCCATCATGGTGGTGGGGGCCATCCTGTTCCTGACAGGTTTCCCGATCTCCTATTACGCGGCGAAGTACGGCCTTGATATCGACCTGATGACGCGCGGGGCCGGTTTTGGCTATCTTGGCTCGACGATTACTTCGCTGATCTATGCCTCTTTTACCTTTATATTCTTCGCGTTAGAGGCGGCGATCTTGGCCCTCGCGCTGGAGTTTTGCCTCGGGGTCCCGCTTTTTCTGGGGTATCTGGTCAGCTCGCTGGTGGTGATTCCGCTTGTGATCAACGGCTTTTCCAAGATCTCGAGTTTTCAGACGGTCACCCAGCCGCTTTGGGTGCTTTTGCATGTGTTGCCCTTCGTCTTTCTGGCATTCGTGGGCTATGACATTGACGCATGGACCTCTTTCAGCGGTCCGACAGAGGCACCCGACGCCGCGCGGCTGCTGATGTTCGGCGCGGCGACCGGAGTCGTCTTTTCGCTGGTCGCGCAGATCGGCGAGCAGGTGGATTTCCTGCGCTTTTTGCCGGAGCCCAAGACAGCAAGCGACCGGCGCAAATGGTGGCTGACCGTGATCGCCGCAGGACCCGGCTGGTCGGTTTTGGGGGTTCTGAAGATGCTGGCGGGGTCCTATCTTGTCACCCTTGCGATCCGGGAAGGCATCCCACGCGACGCCGCCACGGACCCGACGCAGCTTTACTATGTGGCATTCGGCCAGATTCTTGAATCTCCCGCGCTTGTTCTGGCGATCACGGGCGTCTTTGTGGTTCTGTCGCAGATGAAGATCAACGTGACCAACGCGTATGCGGGCTCTATTGCCTGGTCGAATTTCTTTTCGCGACTGACCCAATCGCATCCCGGGCGTGTGGTCTGGCTGGTGTTCAACGTGGGCATCGCGCTGATGCTGATGGAATTGGGCGTGTTCACCGGACTAGAACATGTGCTGGGCGTTTATTCCCATGTGGCCGTGGCGTGGATCGGGGCGCTGGTGGCGGACCTTGTTGTCAACAAATCGGTCGGTCTCAGCCCGAAGGGGATCGAGTTCCGCCGCGCGTATCTTTATGACGTCAACCCGGTCGGGATCGGCGCGATGAGCCTTGCCTGTGTGCTGGCCTTTGCCTCTTACGCCGGGCTCTTCGGTGAGCTTCTGCAGGCCTTCTCGGCCTTCGTGGCACTGGTGTCGTCCTTCGTACTGGCGCCAGTCATCGCCTGGGCCACCGGCGGCGCCTATTATCTCGCACGGCATCCTGACGACCTGCCGCAGCACTTGCATACCTGCGGCGTCTGCGAATACCGCTTTGACGCCGAAGACATGGTCGCCTGTCCGTTTCACGGGGCGCCCATTTGTTCGCTGTGCTGCACGCTGGAAACTGGCTGTCATGACACCTGCAAATCCCATGGCACCGTCGATCACATGGCCCGGCGCTGGATTTATAAGGTATTCCCCGGGCATATCGCGAACGCCATGATGACGCGACTGGCGAAATTCATTGCTGTCACGACCCTTTTGTCGCTCATCTTTGGCTCGCTCCTGTTGGCCATCCGCGCCTTTTCAGGGGCGGTGAACTTCGATGGAATCCTGTGGGTGATTTTTGGCGCAATGATGATCGTGATTGGCATCACGGTCTGGATGTACCTGTTGATCGGGGAAAGCCACCGGTCCGCCGTAGCCGAAGCCGAACGCCAGACCGAGCGGTTGCGCAAGGAAATCCGCGCACATGAGCGCACCGACCTTGCGCTGCAAGAGGCCAAGAACAAGGCCGAGGCCGCAAATCTTGCCAAGACCCGATATATGTCCGGCCTCAGCCACGAGCTGCGCACGCCACTCAACGCCATCTATGGCTTTGCGCAGCTTCTGGAAAAAGAACAGGAACTTGAACAATGGCGTCCTTCGCTGACCAGCATTCGACGCTCCAGCGAACATCTCGCAGGGTTGATCGACGGTCTTCTTGATATCGCGCGGATCGAGGCAGGGCGGATCGAGATCATGCGTGATCAGATCAACCTGCGCGTCCTGCTGGGCCAGATCGTTTCTATCTTTCGCGAAGACGCGCGCCGCAAGAGCATTGATTTCAACGTCGAAACCAAGGGCCGATTGCCCAGCTTCGTGCGGTCGGATGAAAAGCGCCTGCGTCAGATCCTGATCAACGTGCTGTCCAACGCGTTGCGATATACGGATGAAGGGGCAGTTACCCTCAGTTTCACCTACCGCAGTGAGACCGCCACCATCCGCGTCACAGATACCGGCATCGGGATCGCGCCAGAACATCTCGACCAGATATGGCGCCCCTTCGAGCGGGGAGAACGGCGCGATCAACAGGGCTCTGGCCTTGGGCTGACCATTACCAAACTGTTAGTTGAAATTCTGGGCGGAGAAATCGAAGTCGAAAGCACCCCCGGTGTCGGCAGCACATTTTCCATCCGGCTGATGTTGCCCTCTGTCACACCCAGCGCCTTTGATCCGCAAAGTCTTGACGCCCAAGGCGTGCCATTGCCTGTTCTGGGCTATGAAGGGCCGCGCAAGACCGTGCTGGTTGTCGATGATGATCTCAATCACCTTGCCCTTGCCGAGAAATTCCTGAGCAAAAGCGGCCTGATCGTGATCGTTGCCCATTCTGTCGACATGGCGGAAGCGATCCTGGTTGATGCGCGCCCGGACATCATTCTGCTGGACATCGACATGCCCGAACGGGACGGTTGGCATTTTGCCCGTACGCTGCGCGATGGCGACTATCCGACAACGCCAATCATCATGATTTCAGGCCATGCCCACGAAGAAGGGCTACACCGCAACGAGTTGGGCATCCACGACGCCTTCTTTGCTAAGCCGTTTAACCTTGATGACCTTCTGGTGCAGATCGCCGAACTTCTGCGCGTCAAACTCGTCCCGCAGCAGGAGGACACTGACACTGCGGCCCGCGCGCTGGTCCCGGAAGAAAGGGAACGTCTGATCGAGGCTGCCAAGATTGGGCATGCGAGCGGTTTCCGCTCCCTCTTGCAGGAGCTTGAAACCGAGGGGGCGGGTGATCCGGTTCTGCGCCGCAAATTATCCGAACGGCTTGCGCGGTATGACATGGAAGGCCTGATCAGCCTTCTGGAGGTTGGTCATGAAACTGTTTGAGCACGACGATAAAAGCATCGCGCTGGTGGTGGACGACAACCCCGAATCCCTAGGTATGGTGGCTTCAGCGCTTGAGGCGCAGGGCATGACGGTTCTGGTGGCGCGCGACGGCCGTGCGGCGATTAACCTGACCAATCGCGTGCAACCGGATGTTATTCTGATGGACGCGGTCATGCCCGAACTTGACGGGTTCGAGACGTGCCGCCTTCTCAAGTCGGGTCCCAACCCAACGCTGGCCCCAATCATCTTTATGACCGGCCTTAAAGAGCAGGAAAATGTTGTCAAAGGGCTTAAAGCAGGCGGGGTAGATTACATCACAAAGCCCGTCGAAATCGACGAAATGCTGGCGCGTCTGACCACCCATGTGGTGAACTCGAAACTTCTGAAAAGCGCGCGCCAAGCGATCGACGCCTTTGACCGCGCAGTATTGGCCTTTGACGGCAAAGGTGATTTCGCATGGGGGTCAGAGTTGGGGATGGCCGTCTTGAAAGATGGATCGCTAGATCTTGAAGATCCGGCGTTCCAAGCTTGGCTTCTGTCCTGCGTCGGACAGCCTGTCTCGGCCTGCGAGCCATTTACCAGCGACAAGGTGGAATTTCTTTACATCGGCGTTTCAATTGCGCAGGAAATCCTGTTGAAGGTCGTCTCAAAGCAGGGCGTGAGCAACGAAGAAACCCTGCAGAAAGCTTTCAACCTGACCCAACGCGAAAGCGAAGTGCTTTACTGGCTGACGCTTGGTAAAACCAATCGAGACATCAGTACAATCCTGTCCTTGAGCGCGCGCACCGTGAACAAGCACCTTGAGCAGGTTTTTCAGAAAATGGGCGTCGACAACCGGACTTCGGCGGCGGTGATGGCAGATCGGAGACTCAACGAAACTCAACACTAGAAAGCGAATTTGAAAGGTCTTTCACTAGCAGACATACTCTGGAATTGAAGCATGAAGACGGAGTGTCCCTACGCACCGCACTGTTGAAAAATCGAATGTGTTTGAACCAAAAGCCCGCTTCGATCGGCGCCGCCGTGGCATCGTGGTCATGCGGCAATGGTTGGCTTTCCGCCTTCCTGACGCGCGATAACGTCCGGATTACGTGCAACGCTGCTCTTCGCGCAGCATGCAGCATTTTGCTTTTTGGGCTCACAGTCAGATTTCGCCGCGTGCACCGCCAATGGCTGCTTAGACCAGATGAGCGTTTTGCAGCGGGCGTGATACCCGCGATTTTCTCGGCGAACATAGGATTGTTCGACGAAGGAGATACGAATGAACAAAACGCTTTATGTGGGCCTGGACGTCCACAAAGATACGATTGCTGTCGCGGTTGCTGAGGATGGTCGCGGAGCTGAGATCAGGTTTCACGGTACCATTGTCAACACGGCGGACGCCGTTTTGCGGCTGACGAAGACGCTCACCAAGACTGGGTACACGCCTTCATTTTGCTATGAAGCCGGTCCTTGCGGTTATGGCATTCACCGGCACCTCACTAAGCTTGGGTTCGAGTGCGCGGTCGTCGCGCCATCAATGATCCCGCGCAAGGTCGGTGATCGTGTGAAGACAGACCGGCGTGATGCCGAGATGCTGGCGCGGCTTTGGCGGGCTGGTGAACTCACGCCCATCTGGACACCGGACGAAGAGCAAGAGGCGATGCGCGATCTGATCCGCGCTCGTAAGCAAGCGATGGATGCAGTGAAGACCGCCAAACAACAACTGTTGAGCTTTCTGCTGCGCCACGGTCTTCGTTACGAGAACGGAAAATATTGGACACAGCGCCACCGGCGATGGCTTGCTGAGATGCGCAAGTTCCGGTTTCCGCATCAACAATTGGCCTTCGAAGAGTACAAACGCACGGTTGCACAGGCCGAGTGTCGCGTGGAGACATTGAACATGGCCATTGAAGAAGCGGTTCCGGATTGGCATTTTGCGCCAGTCGTTGATGCCCTGCGTGCTTTGCGTGGCGTGAACACCACCATCGCAGCCACTGTGGTTGCTGAGATCGGGGACATTACCCGGTTTGAGAATCCTCGCCAGTTGATGGCCTGGCTGGGATTGGTGCCAAGCGAGCACTCCAGCGGAAGCACAACGCGGCGCGGGCGATTAACGAAGACGGGCAACGCTTTGGCACGCACAATGTTGGTCGAGGCGGGATGGTCGTACCGCCACCCACCCAAAGAGGGACATCCCTATCTGAAGCGTTCAGCTCATCTCCCGCAGCATATCAAAGATATCGGCTGGAAAGCCCAGACCCGGCTCTGCAAGCGGTATCGAACTTTGAACCGGACGGGCAAACCGCAACCCCGAGTTCTGGCTGCCATTGCTCGAGAACTGGCTGGGTTTGTCTGGGACATTGCACGGCAAACGCCGCTCAAAGCCTGACCATCGCAAACAGACTGCCTGTGCAGTACGCTGGAGATGGCGGCCATTGATGGGGAAATCCTCGGAGTGCGTTGGGGCACATACCCGCTCTTAGAGAGAGGCAATCCCACGTCGTATTTGGTAAGGCGGTATCCAATCCGCGGATGAGAGCATGACAACACTCGATTGCGGCAACCGTCTCCAGCGCCTGCACAAGCTACAAACTTTGACCATCCCGCACCAGCGGGGTAGTCTCATCGTGCCGGGATAATCAAAAACGCTCATGAGAGATACGATCCTGCCCCCTACCGGAATCGACCCCAAACTGGGTGTTCGGCTGTTGATGTGAACATATTCCATTGTTTGGCACTTCGAGCACGCAAATGGCGGGATATGCATTGGGTGCGCTGGATCTATGACCTGAACCAAATCAGACGCCATGAAATTCATGCCCCGTTGGCATAGATTGCATCTTATTTCAACAATTTGACCTGCTTTTGCTGCGTCCGCGATCGTCCGGAACGGCTTTGCAGGGTGAGCACGAATTGGGGGTCTCGAAGAGGGCATAATCGAGATATAGAGAAAGAGAACACAAAGTGAACAAAAATCTGTGTAATCACATTAGCTGTTAACCACATCGTCCGTCAGAATGCCGACCCCCTCCATGACGACTTCCATTTTGTTTGAGGGGTAAGGCCGCAGTAGCGCGGATGCTTCTTCTTTTGATCCAGTAAGCCAGGTTTCATAGTCAGACGGATCAAGAATGACCACCATCCGCTGTGGATGCACTGGCCGCACGATTTCATTGGCCGTTGTCGTCACCACAGTGTGAGACAGGCCGGTGGGCGCATCAAGCGACGTCGCCAAGGCAGGTGGCGTTGGTTGCCACAGTCCAGCCATTGCAAACGGCGGTCGTGGTTCGTCACCTTTGACTGCAAACCAGAAGTCATTCGCCGGACGTTTGCCTTTTGCTTCCCGGAAACTGCTGGCCGGGATCAAGCATCGACGCTTTAAGAAACTGCTCTTCCAAAGCCCGTTGGTCCTCACTTTGTCATCGCGCGCATTGTTCCAAGCCTGCGGCTTTAGTTCCTTGCCGGTCTTTTTGCTTACGTTTTTGGTCAGAAATCCCCAATTCATCTCCACAAGTTCGCGTTCACCATCTTCCGCGATGCGGACGACGGGTCCTGGGTATTTCGGCCATATGGCTGTTTTTGGTTCAGCGTTACCCAAGCGATCCATGTCAGGTTTGACCTGGAACAGTTCTCGCATGGCTTCGACACTTGATGTCGCTGAATAGAGGTTGCACATGATGGATCACTTTACATGCTTTTCCAGGCTATCCCCAATCTATCTTGGGCCACATTTCTAGTACTTTGCGTTTGGCTATCCGCGCTAGTTGGTTTTTCACATCTGGGATGTCATCACCTCTTTGAAGGACATGATAGAAGGCGTGGTACTTATGGCCCTTCTCAAGACACCATGTCCTTAGATTTAGGTCTTTTTTTGCAAGTTCTTCGCTGACCCATTGGCTCCTTCGAAGCCTCGCCTGGAAGTATTGTCTCGTCGCCGGGCTGATTATGAGTTCTGCTGTTGTTGCTGTCGCAAAACGAGCTGTGTCAATCACTCCTCCGAATGCGCCTATTCTTAAAGGTTTGTTCCTGTCACCTTTTAACGATTTGCCTTCGATTTCGAGTGTCCAGAGGATCTTTGGGTTTGGCCTCTGCATCCTGATTACGCATTTCTTCGCCTCTTTGGGCTCTTCGCCGAATGGGATCAGGGGAAGCACAAAGCTGTCCACATCGCTATGCGTTGCCATTATTTGAAATAGTGAAATTCCCTCAACCTCAGCTGGGACTGCTGACGTAGATTTCTTATCGATCGCGACGAGCGTCTTTGCTTCGTTGTTCTTCGAAAAAGTGACGTTATAGCCCTTGGCGCCTTCACGCAGGTACGCATTGACCTGATATCCGGCGGCTACTAGGTCGGCAGCTTGATCCCAAAACACAGCATTCACTGATAGTATTTGGTCTAGTTCTGCGCTCTTCAATGCTTCAGCCTTCATACTTGCCCGGATCGCCTGTTTTTGTTGGCTTCCAATGTTGCCTATCTGAGCAACGGAGTCATCACATTTTTTACCTATTTTCCGGATGAGTACAAAACGTAATGGTGTAAAAAATAATCTTTGTCACTTTTTCTCTTGCATCTTGACTATCGATGTTTCTACCCTGGGGCGAGGGCGCGTTGCTCTCCCCAACAGAGGAAGAAACTATGTTCAAAAAACTTATCCTATCCAACTATGGCCGTCTGGCTGTTGTGACGGCGGCCGTTTTGGCTCCTTCGTTTGCATCAGCTGCCGGTGCCGGTACAGGCATCGATGCATCGTTCACAACGATGCTTGGCGACCTCAACACAATGCTCGGCGGCAACTTCGGTGCTTTGATGCTGCTGGTTTCGCTGATCATTGGTATCGGCGTCTATGCCGTCACATCGAACTGGAAGTGGGTCATCTCAAGCGTGATGATCGCGTTCCTGATCGGCTATGGCGTTGAAATCATCAACGGCATCGGTGGTGTGACAGCGACTGTCGATATGTTGACAGCCGCTGCCGAGGTTCCATCCGTCCCCCTTGACGGTGTCGGCCCAGTCTAAAGCTGGGTCCGTGGGCTCCGCAGTTGGCGGCGGGGCCCACATCAACTTTGATCATGGGGGATCAAGATGTCTGATAATTCTAACATTGTTCTGATTGAACAAAAGCTCGAAGTACCCGGGCGCCTGTTTTTCTTCACTGCTGACGATGCTGCGATGTTTCTTGGCCCATGCTTTGTCGGGTTCTTAGGTCGCAACCTTATCGCTGGTATTGTGATTGGCCTGATTCTTTTTGGCCTTTGGCGGCGTCTGAAAGGGGAAGGTGGGATCGAGCGGCTGAAGGCCGCCGCATATTGGTTTTTGCCTCCTGAAATCTCGCCATATCGGTCGTTCCCGCGATCGGATGTGGTCCATTGGAGGGGATAGTCATGAGCCCTAATCAACAAGCACGTCAGTTGCGTTCTTCGCGTGGTATGCGCAACCTTTTCATCATTATATCGCTCGCCGAACTTGTGGTTATCGTCATGCTGGTGGGTTCTTACACCCAAATCCAGCGCACAACTGTTCTTGTTCCTTCGCGCATCAGCGACGGAATGGTTGCAGCTGGCGCTGTGGATTCGCGGTATGTTGAATCTCTAGCTCTGGATGCTGTTTACGCTTTCTACAATGTCTCACCTGAGACTGCGGCTTATGGTCGGCGTGTTGTCGAGCGGCTTTCGAGTGTGCGTGACCGTCCACGTTTGTTGGATGCATTTGATGCCGTCGCCGAAGACATTCGTGAACGCCGCATCTCAACAACCTTCTTTCCGCAGCGACTTGATCATGACCTCGATGGTTTGCGTATTGTGGTCACTGGTAACCTTTCCACCTTTATCGAAACCCAGCGCGTTACTCGGGAAGAACGGGTTATCACCCTGATCTTCGTTGAAGAAGCGTCTTCGGTACGCTTGGCCTCAATGACTGTTGAGGAGCCGTCGTCATGAACCGTTTCTCTCCAATTTCGTTTCTGATCTGTGTTTGTTTGTTCGCATCGTCGGTGGTTGCAGACACGGTTCGTTTAACAACGCGACCAGATCAAAACATCTCATTCGATGTATCTGTGACGGGTCCAACGCGCATTTCTGTTGTCGATAACCGTATCTCGAAGATCCTTCAGAGTTCGAGCAACTTTGAGATGGTGAACGATGAAGGCACTGGCGATGTGTTTTTGCGGTTCGCAGGTGGTCAGCCCACTTCGGAGAGTGGGTACATTGTGACAGAGACCGGCCATACGATTGGCTTCACCATGAACCCAAAAACCGATCTGGAAAACCACACCGTTCTGGTGACCCTGCGCGGTGTATCGTCATCGTCTGCCCCGTCTCAACAAGCTAATTCCTCCCCGAATGCATCAGGTTTTGCGGTTAACTCAGGTGGCAGTGGTTCTTCCCGTACCTCAAATTTGGTCAGTTTCACTCGTCAAGCATATGCCGCTCGGATTGGCAATCGTCCTGCCTCTGGACAGCGCGTTGGCAGCTTTGCTTCCTATTCGGCTGGAGGCCTGATTGCTCGCATTTCTGTCGTTAGCGCCCGGAGTGGTCAGATCCCCGCCGAACGTCAGTTTTATCGATCTAGCCGTACCCTCGCTGTCTACGTGGACCGCGTAATTTCAGGTGGGAAGGTTTGGGTGATTGTTGTGGAGGACACAAGATGAGCAATACGTCTCGCAGAAATAAGCAACTGATCATCGCTAGCATGTGTGGTGCCGTTGGCCTCGGTGCGATGTTTGTCGTCAGTCAGACACTCAATAGCAGTACACCAGGTCTTCCGATTGGGCAGTCAGAAAGTGGTGTGACAACGACAATGATCGCCGATCGTACCCGTGCTGCTGCACCCGAAATGTCTTGGATTAAGGATGCGGCCACAGAACTTGATGACCTTCGCGACAAGTACGTCAACCTGGAGACTTCGGTCCAAACAATGGTCGAAAATCATGAAGCTGAGAAGGCTCAAACGGCCAGTGAATACGACGCAATACTCTCGCGATATGAGGAGACAATCAATGCTCTGCAGCAACGGCTTGAGGCAGGGCAGGGGGGCGCACACAATCCCGCGTCAGGCACTACTCAAAGTACGGGGTTCAACCTCCCAGGCAGTGATATGGTGGCAGATTTTCTGTCGCCAGCTGCTGTGCGTCCCCCTGCAAATGGTCCGCTTGGGCCGCAGACGTCACCAAACAATAACTCTGGTGGCACATTTCCCATACAAGGACAGGCTGGGACTGGCGCAGCGGCGTCAGGGACCACACCTGGTTTCGAACCTATCCCGTTTTCACGTCAATTCACACTGACGTCTTCGGGTGGTGCTGCAGAAGAGGAGGATGTACCTCCGCATCTGTCGAATTACTTGCCTGCAGGTTCGTATGCTCCGGCCATCGTTTTGTCTGGTGTTGATGCTTCGACATCGGTGACAAGTCAGGCTGAACCTGTGCCAGTCGTTTTCCGGATTACGTCTCCTGCGATCACAGCTGGGACACGTTCCACTCAGGGCCACACGATTGATTTGACTGGTTGCACTGTCACCGGGTCGGCGCGAGGTGATCTTAGTTCCGAGCGTGTCTATGTCCGGCTTTTGAAGCTGTCTTGTGTTCAGTCGGGCGGTCGGGTGTTCGAACGGGATGTTGCTGGCTACATGAGCGGCGCTGGCAAGGCTGGTGCGCGTGGTTTGGTTGTGTCGCGCGAAGGCCGATTGATCAACAATGCAGCAATTGCAGGCGCGCTTGGTGGTTTGGCAGACGGGATCAAGAGTGTCGGTGATGCTGCTTCTGGTGCTGAAGCGACGTCATTCGAAGATGTGCTCAATAGTGCGGGTGCGTCTTCCGCTGCCGGTGGTGTTAGCGGCGCCGCTAATCGCCTCAGTGAGTACTACATCGAACGCGCAGAACAGTATCAGCCCGTCGTGTCGCTCTACGGTGGCACACAAGTCGAACTCGTCTTCATGGAAGGCGTGAACCTTGAGTAGGTTCCGCCTCTTGATCTTGTGCGCGTTTGTTAGCGCATGCGCGGAGCATGAACCGTTTTGTGGCCCCATGCTCCCCTCATATTTGGAGAACTCAAAATGAACCGCCAACTCATTTTTGTCGTCGCCGTTGCTTTGGCTAGACTGTGGTGAAAGCAGCACTGAAAAGAATTTCCTGTGTGGTGCACAGACGGGACAGCCTTGTAGAACGATGGCCGAGATTGATGGATCTGGCGTCATCGGCGGCGCAACCGTTTCTGAAAACCAGCAAGACAGTCAAAACGACCAGTTGACGCAACCGATCCTGACCGGTGGCAAGCCTGGGTCTGCTGTATCTGGTGTTCCCGCGGGCGGGGCTGCTTATCAGTCGGCGCAGTATAGAATCCCGGAAAAGACGGGCCGTTTATGGTTGCCTCCATATCTCGACGAAGCCGAAATCCTTCATGAAGGTACATACGCCCATTTTGTTGTCCGTGAAGCGCGCTGGGGAGCAAGATAATGGGAGGGTTTGCCAACTTTATGTCGTCACTGTTCGATGATGCCCCATTCACCATGGAAGATCGGCAGTCTTTTGTTGACCATGTTTTTTCTGATCTCCTGTCCTACCGTGTGTACGATCCAGAGGACAATTTGTTCCACAACGATGGGACTGTCGGCTTTCTTCTTGAGACGCCACCGGTCATTGGTGCCGACGTGTTTCGGACACTTCAAACAGCCATTTCCAGCTACTGCCCACCCGATGGAACAGTTCAATTCATTTCCTGGGCATCACCAAATCTCATGCCGAATCTTACCAGATGGTCCAGCCAGCGCCACATTCAAACCCCACTAATGCGCAAGATGGTCGAACGGCGGATTGGTCACTTCAACAGCCTTCGCTTTGGAACGAATGGCCATATGAAGTGCGTTCCACATTCGCGTCGCATTTTGATTTCTGGGTGGGTCGATGGGGATCCGTCGCAAAGCCAGCTGAAAGGTCTGAAGGAATTCCGCCGCAACCTCATCCTTGCGATGGGTGGCGACCAGCTCTGCGTGAACGTGCAGCCTAGTGTTTTTTTGGAGCTCCTTTCAGAGATGCTGCACACTCGGGGGTCTGTGTCTGCAGAACCACTTGTTTATGACGATGATGTCCCACTGAACTATCAACTGCCGGGTGCTGGCTTGGCCGTCGCGAGCGACGGCATGTCTTTCCTCAATTCTCCAGAGTTGTCCGTCTCTTCTGCGACGGTCCGCATGGTCCCGCACGAGTGGGCTGCAGCGCTGGGATCATTGTTTAATGGCTCGCCCGACAGGCCAGATGATAACCCTCATGGGCCGGTTTTGACATGTCTAACGGCCCGTTCAAAACCAAACCGTCAGAGTATGTCTGAGGTGGTCAAAAAACGTGCGAAACTTGAACACGCAAAAACGACTAACTTCGGGAAGTGGATGTCGGATTTGCCGGAGCAAGATGCTGAGTTTGAAGGCCTTCAAAGTCAGCTCGAACGTGGCGAACGTATCTTTGAGACACTAACGACCGTTTCAGCCTACGCGCGCGGTGACGTTGATGACAGTACTGCGGCCTTGTCCGAGATGCGCAAAATCTACTCGATGGTCGGCGTTACGTTGGAAAAAGACAACTTTCTTCAGCTCCCAGTGTTTCTCGCAGGTCTTCCGTTTCAGGCCAGTGGCCCACGTATCGAAGACATGCGGAAAGCCTCTCGTGTGAAAAAGAGGAAGGGTGCTGCAGTCACCGCATTGGCTCCGATCCACGGTGAATTTGTTGGTGCGCGAGAGTACACAGGTTTGCTGTTGTGCGGTCGCCAAGGCCAATTGTGTGACTGGGACAACTATCGCTCTTCCGGCAACTACAACGTTTCGGTTGTTGGTAAGTCGGGTGCCGGTAAGTCAGTATTCATGCAGGAACTGGTCACTTCAATCTACTCTGGTGGTGGCCGTGTTTTGGTCATCGATGATGGACAGTCGTTCAAGACTACTTGTGAAATTATTGGTGGCGATTGGCTGAGTATCGGATCTGGCAGTCAGTTTCGTCTCAATCCATTCGCAATGCTCAGTGCTGAACACATGGATTCAATCGAGTATCGGGGCGAAGCGCTGGAATTGATCACTCGCGTGATCGCAACGATGGCCAACCTGGGTGAGCAGCGCGAAGGTCGCGTTTCCGGGATTGAGGAAGAGTTTATCGAATTGGCCTGTGCTGAAGTGTGGGACAAGCTCGGCAACGATGGCAACGTCACCGAAGTTCTAGGCATCCTAAAATCCAACGTCGAGAAAGAACCTCGCTTGATTGACGTTATCACCAAGCTGAGCCGTTACGCGGTCGGCGGGACATACGGTGAAATGTTTGACGGGCCTTCAAACGTGTCGATCGATAGCGCCTTCACTGTTTTCGAGATGTCTGAGCTGAAGTCTCAGAAGGATCTCGAAGCCGTTGTTCTGCAGATCATCATGTTCCTCGGCACAGAACTCATGTTCAAAACGGATCGTTCGACCCGTGTCGCCATCCTGATCGATGAAGCTTGGGACATGCTTGGTGCTGAGACGGCGAAATTTCTCGAAGGCGTGGTTCGGCGCGCCCGCAAATACACCGGAGCATTGATTACTGGCACGCAATCGATGCTGGATTACTATGAAAATCCGGCTGCACTCGTTTGTCTTCAAAACAGTGACTGGACCATCTTTCTGTCGCAGAAACCAGAGGTCATCGATCAGCTTGTGGCTGACGGGCGGCTGAATGCCCCTGAAGGCATTGCGCATAGTTTGAAATCACTCACCTCCGTCAAAGGCCAGTTTTCCGAGTGCGGCATTCGCGGCCCGGAAGGCTGGCTCTTTGGTCGACTTCTCCTCGATAAGTACTCCTTGGCGATTTTCTCGACCACAGGACACATGGTCCAGAAACTTAATGACCTGGTCAATGTGCGTGGCATGAACATGGGTGACGCCCTCGAACAGCTTGTTGAGAGCGGGGAGGTCATCTGATGCTTGATGGACTCACTATTTGGCTGGCTATGGTCGGTGTTGCGACCATTGCAATGTTCACATTCGACGGCCTGTGCTGGGTTTGGCGGAAGCTCTCTAAAGAGTTTCGTCGGTTTGGTTTTGTCCATGATGCAGGGCGCTCCAAAGCGCATTCTAATAAGAATTTTTCATCGTCTAAGGAGCATATCGAATGACCGATCAATCAAAATCGACTGAGCCGTCCGCTGTGAGCTTTGTGTATCTTTTAGGCTCGCTCGTCTTTTTCATAATTCTTCTTGTCTTGACTTTGGCTGAGGTCCCCGATGCGTGGCGCGGTGGCTACATGCAGGAGCACATTTTGGTGTCAGGTTTTATGATGTTGGTACCTCTTACATTTGGTCTGGTTGCCGGTGCCTCTGCTCTTAGTCCGCCGGTTGATAACGAGAGTTCTGAAGAAGAGAAATCCGATGCCTGACCACAAAAATAAGGTCAGTACGACTGACTTATTTAACATAACCAACCTTATCGGCTTTTTGGGCGGGGCCGCCTGTTTCGCTCTTGTGAACGTCGCAATCACCCTGACGGTGTTGGATCGTACCGGCAATCTGGGGCGCCCTGAAATCGTTTCTATTGATGCAGCTGATCTCATCCGTGGTTTCGTTGATGCGCAGGGCCGCGATGTATCTGATGAAGAGCTGCAGGCGCGTGTCAGAGTATTGAACGCCAACTTGGATCCCATTGTCCAAGCATACGCAAGCGAGCGTGGCTTGATGATCGTCAATTCAGCTGCCGTTCTTGGCGGTGTGCGCGACATCACCCCTGACCTTCTTCAACAAACGGGGCTTCTACAATGACTGACAGTTCTGAGACCAAATCAACCAAACGTAAGCCTTCCCGCGCACGCCGCGCATTTGGATACGGGACCATCATTTTTGGCGTTGGCTGCATCTTTGTGGTGGATCAGTTCAATCTCATCATGAATGCGTCACAGTCGCTGGAAGAACCTGCTTTTGTTGTGTTTGAACATCCAATTCTGCTTCGCCATGGCACTGTTATTGCTGCTGAGATGCCGGAAATCCTTCAGGATCGATTTGGTGAGTTTCAGTTTGTGAAGCGGATTGGCGGGCTGCCAGGCGATGAAATCACGATAGATGCCGATGGTAGTCCGTGCGTCAACGATCATTGTTACCCGCTTTGGATTAAGGACGGTCAGCCGGTTGCTGCCAGGATTGCGCCCGGCGTCATACCAGATGGCCACTACGCTGTTTTTGGCACTTCACCAGATAGTCTCGACAGTCGCTACAGTGTGATTGGTCTTATTTCCAAAGATCAGTTGATCGGGCGCGGCTGGCCTCTTCCTGTGATGGCCGATTTCCGGGAGGCAGGGCTGTGAAATCCTTCTTGCGTGTCTTCGCTTCAGTTCTGTTTCTTTCCGGTCCTGCTCATGCGGTTGACTATGGCGTTTTCGGCGCATTGTTCCCGGTCGAAGAGCCTTCCGTTCTTGATACCATTCTGGGTCGCCTTTCCGAGATGGAATCGAATGGCGAACTCGCGCAAATGCAGGAAGATATGCAGGAAAAAGCGCGTTCCAGGGTCAACAGGCCGATCCCCGTCGCCGGTATGCGCCCTGCAGAGGTTTACAGAAGCTATAATGTCGATCTTTCCATCATTCTGGATCGCGATCTTGCAGACCATCGCGGGGTTGTGTTTGCCCGCGCCGGTACTCGTGTGAACCCGCTTGAGCATAGCCGCTTCAATCAGCGGCTGGTGTTTATAGATGGTGACGATTCCGATCAGGTCGCCTTTGCTGTCAATCTGGCCGATCAGGAACCCGTGAAAATCATCCTCGTCAATGGTGCGCCACTGGAGCTGACAGAAACCCACCAAAAGCTCTTCTACTTCGACCAGGGAGGGGTGATCTCCGCGCGCTTTGGCCTGACTGTGGTCCCTTCCGTGGTCAGCCGTGCTGATCCTTTGATGATGGTTGAAGAAATCCCAGTCACAGGAGGGTCTGATCGATGAGCAAACTTACGAATGATGACTTCGTCTTTGTCGAAGTGACCAAGACATACATGTTAACAAGCGATCAGGCGAAGCGGCTTGTTTCCATCGCGAGGCTTGTTTGCGCCGATACCCAGTCATTTTCGATTGAAGACGATGGGTCTGAACTAAGAACCCTCGGCGAAGACTTTCTGACCGATGACGGGCAGCCTGACTATGCAGATGCTGCAGGCCAGCTTGCCGATCCCGAAGGACTGCTATCCGCTGAGCTTGTTTCAACCTCGACACTTAATCTCGACGATACTCAAATTGAGGAATTCACTAGCTATTGGCCCGAAGATTGGCGTGAAGAAGCCTACAATCGCCAACACAATATTCGGGATGCTGGTGACAAAAAAGCGGGGTGGCACAAGTGAAACGCCTCGCACCACTCATCTTCTCCGCCATTGTGGCGATTTTCATGTCCGCCAATGTGGCCCAAGCCAAATGCAATGCGCGCTTCCTCAATCCAATCACGGAAGTCTGCTGGGATTGCATTTTCCCGATTTCCGTTGGTGCTCTTTCTATGAACCTTGGTGCATCACGTCCTGACACAAACAACCCAAATTTTCCGCTTTGCGTCTGCCCGGCTTTTCCGATCCCTCGCATTGGCCTGTCGATCGGCATTTGGGAACCTGCACGTTTGGTTGATGTATCCAACGAAACTGGGTGCTTTTCAAACCTTGGCTTCGACGTCGATTTCGGTTTGTTTTCACGCGGCAGGACCAGCGTCAACGCGAGCAATGGTGGTGACAACGGGTCCAAGTGGCACGCGCATTATTATTACTACCCGCTGATTTCGATGTTGGGAACAACGATCGATGCCCTTTGCCTGGAGACGACAGCATTTGATCTTGCGTGGATGAGCGAGCTTGATCCCCTCTGGATGGATGCGGAGCTCTCGACACTTTTGAACCCAGAAGCCCTGCTGTTTGCCAATCCGATTGCTCAAGGTGCCTGTGCTGCCGATTGCGCCGTTGCTTCATCTGGCAACCTTCCACTTGATGAGTTGTTTTGGTGCGATGGCTGCTCTGGTCCGCTCTATCCCGTGACCGGTGACGCCAACAATCATACTGGTGGTGTCCAAGCAACATCGGTCGTTTCGGCAAAGCTTCTTGCGCGCATGCATCGGATGTTGCTGGCACAGCGCACGGCATCAAACACCTCGCTCTGCACACCGCAGCTCGCACCCATTATCCCTAAGAGCCAATATCGGCGGCAGATTACGCGACCCTTCCCATCCACGTCCGGCCGCTACGCATGTGCGCCCATTGGGGCAACCACCCAGTTTTACGACCGATTCAAAGAGACCCCCTACGTGGGTGAGTCTTTTGGATATCTATTTTGGAGGAAGAGAAATTGCTGCGCACTTTAACCCTTCTCATTGGCTTTTCAGCTTCTTCTCTTTCCGCCGATCAACTGCCAAGTACTGCCACTCACGGAGCCTTGATTGATGATCGTATGGAAGAGGCGGATGCGATTGGAGAAGATCTCCAGTCGCGTCTGCGCCTTCTTCAACAGGAATTTGACCTTCCCGATGATATCACCGCGCGCGCCCTCGACAGCCTCGAAAATGGTCGCGTACGCGAGATGCTGAACATTGGTCCTGGGGACCTACCAGAGGGTGTCGGTGAAGATCGTCGTTATCCTGGCGGCGTGTTTGTCTTTGCTTCGTTTTCGATGCCCGAACCGTCATTGAAAGCTGTTCTGACTGATGCAGCTGATCTAGGCATACCCGTCGTGTTCAATGGCTTTGTCGACAACTCGGTGTTGGCAACTGAGGAGCGTGTTCGCTCTGTATACGAAGGCTCTGATATCTCTCAAGGGTTCATAATTGATCCGACGCTCTTTACACGTTTTGAGGTTTCAGCAGTCCCTACGCTCGTTTCAACGATGGTCAATCTCGATGTCTGTGAGACCCAAGGTTGCGATGCCGATGTAGTTCCGGAGCATGATCGTGCCGCTGGCAATGTGCCCCTTCGATTTCTCTTGGAAGTGATTGCCAAGGGCGAAACTGCAAATGCAGTTCCTGTTCAAGTGATTTTGGAGTCTGAGCAATGATAAGAGGAATTGTTCTAGCATTGCTCATATTGCCTTCGTTTTCTTGGGCTCAGTCTGATGTTGACTACCAAGGCCTTGCTCAAGATGCGTTGGGGAACGCTCAACGTTTCACGGATTACGACAGGTCAACGGCTGAAGATGTGCTCGCTGTCCCTGTTGAAACCGATCTACCCCTGTCGGACATGGGGACCGGGGATCTCGAAGATGGTGGGCTAATTATGTCCGGCTCGGATACGGCGGAAGGCAACGCGTATTCAACATTTACGAACAACGTCAGTGATTGGAGTGTGTCAGCCGCTGATCAAAGCCTACTGGGTGTTGCTGATGGCGCTGTGTCTAATCCTGAAGCACTGATTGATCCTTCGACCTTCTCGACATCCGGTGGGACCTGCAGCGTGGAGAACTTTGAAGATGCCCCGCTCTTGCAGCGGGTTTGCAATCGTTCCCGCACACAGACGACATCGGTTTGCACCTCAACGGCGGAAATCACGGTCATTAAGACGCAGGCGCACCGCTGCGAGACACTGGGTGGCATCTTTGGGGATGATAGCAGCTGTCACGATGATCTCACTGCAGCCTCTTATTGCACAATGACTTCAGATGAATGTGAGTCTTTGTTCATTTTTGGTGAGTGTTTCAGGCGCGTTTCAGAGTTTGTCTGCTCAAGCGATGAGCCGATGACAGTTGTTGGCAACCCTGTTGGTGCCATCATCATCAATGACCCGATCATCACATGGTCTGAAACCTGTGAAGATGGATTTTCATCAATGTTGTGTGGAGCGCCCGTGACAACCTGTACTGCCGGGCCTTCGGTCGAAGTTGTGAATGATGAGCTTGTCCCGATGGATTGCACTGAAGAACAGACGGAGTGGACCTGCGCTTCGACAGAGTACACCAGTGATTGCGGAGCACTAGAAAGCGATGCCGGCTGCAGCCTGACCAACTCCGTTTGCTACTCGATGGACGAAGATGGCATCTGTGGCGCCTTTGAGCAGACATACCAATGCGGTTCCCCTGATAGTCAGGCGTTCGATGCGACATGCGAAGCCGTCAATGTGACTGTAGGCGGTGTAACGCAATCGATCCCGCACGATACTAACGATGATATTGGTGTCGCACTCGTCGGCATCGAAGCTCTGAACACGATGGCGAGTGAGTTTGAGCACGATATGTCCATCATCGATCGTCTACTTGGCAACGTCGACGGGGATTTTGACGTTCAGTATTTTAGCGCGACGCGCCGCCGCTGCCGTGTTGGTATTTTGGGAACGATCAACTGTTGTGCCGATTCTGGATGGGCACTTGGTACCATCGCTGAATGTAACTCAGGGGAAGTTGCTTTGTACGGTGCTAAACAGGCTGGTGCTGCCGTTTACATGAGTACTTATTGCTCTCGACGCCTCCTATTTGTCTGTGCTCAGCGTTCACGTCGTTACTGCACTTATAACAGCCGCATCGCCCGCATTATCTCAGAGCAAGGTCTTCGTCAGTTGTATGGCTCGTTCAGTTGCCGCGCGATGACACAGGACGAGATGGAAGCCATCGATTGGAGCCTTATCGATTTCTCGTCTGCATTCGGTGATGCCTTCGAGGGTGTTGGATCAATCGCACCCTCCGATCTTTCGGGGTTGATCCAGGACAACATTCTTCTTTCACAGCCGGAGGTCCGAGATGTCTATGAATAGGCGTAAGTTTGTTGCTGCATTGCCTGCAGCACTTCTGCTGTCAGCTCAGGCGGCCAATGCATCACCTTCCAGGTTGGGTGTGATCTTTGTTGCTCAAAGCACGTGTCCATACTGTGCGGCCATCGCTCCGGTCTTGAAACAGCTTCAGGAGCAAGCAGGTATCGATGTGCTCGTGGCGTCAATGGATCGGCAACCAGTATTGCCATTCACAACCTTTGAAGATGGCCTGCGTCATCCGCTAACGTCCCATTTTCAGTCTGTTCCGCAGGTCTTGATCTTCAACAGCAAACATCAACGCATCACGCACCAATTCGGCGGTGTCAGGACTATGCGCCATTTCGTGACCCGGCTGTCTTCCGCTCTTCAGCAAAGCTCGGTCCTATGAACCTGTTTGGCTTCGCTTTCCTCGCCACGCTGGCCGTTTCTGCTCCCGCGTTTGCCGATCTGACAGAACCGACTTCGGGTCGTGGTTTCGCCTGCGATGATCAGCGAACCCAGGGCTGGAACTTCTACTGCGACCCCAACGCAGTGGTTGAAGAGGAGCCGGAGGCGGCTGCGGAACTTCCCCCTGCCCCGCCGCCGCTCCTCCGAAAACCTACACAGAGCAAATTGAAGAGTATCGCGTCCAACTCGATGAGCTGAAGCATCGCGCAATACTCGAACCGACTTCGGACAACGTTGTCGCCTACATGGAAGCGCAGGCGGCCATGGTCCGGCAGGCAGGCTTGTTCACTGAAGTGTGGCAGCGCAGCTTATTCGCGAACCCGAGCCTCGATGCAAACGTCGATCGGCCGCTGTCTCAGATTGGCAGCAATCTCTATCAAGATAGGCTCGATGTTGATCGTGACGCCGCGTTTCAGACAGCCACGACGGAACGCGCGCTCATGTTCGTATATGACGGTTCACCGTCTTGCCTCGTTTGCGCCACGCAAGGCGAAGTCCTTCAAGCCCTCGTTCAACAGTATGGAGTCTCAGTTTTGGCTGTGACGCGGGATGGCATCGTCTTGCCGACGTTTCCAGACAGTAAAGTCGATCAAGGCGAAGTTCAAAACCTTGGTTTCGCAGACGTTCCGTCTCCATTCCTAGCGTTGGTAGAACCACGTTCTGGACAGGTCGATCTCATTGGCGTCAGGCCTGATGACCCAAGACATAGTCTTGGATCGCATTCGCATCATTACCAGCATTCCAGAAGGAGAACTCTATGATTAAGTTTCCGCTCTCGGCCTTGGCAGTTTCTGTCTCGTTGCTGGCACCAGGTGCAGCTTTTTCGCAAGTTGAAAGTGACCTCGCTGATTTCTGGTCGCGCTCATCTGGCGGCGTCAATGTGACCAGGCCATCCGCCTATGATGGTCAACGCGCTGGCTACGTCTCATTGGGCTCCCTTTATGTGCGGACGCAACCCCGCAACAGCCAGCTTGCCTCCATTCAGCTTCCTAGTGTGCGATCTGGTTGCGGTGGCATCGATATCTTCGGCGGTGCTTTCTCTTTCCTGTCTGCTGATGAGTTGATCGCAATGATGGAAGCGATCATGGCGAATGCCTCTGGCTTTGCCTTTGAGTTGGCTTTGGAAAGCCTCTCTCCTGCAGTTCAGGAAGTGGTAGGCAAGCTGCGTGACCTGCAGCAGCAGGTAAATTCAATGAACATCAATTCCTGCGAAGCGGGTCAAGCGCTCGTCGCTTCTGTCTGGCCGCAAACTGACGCCGCTTCCCAGCATATTTGTCAGTCAATCGCGACCCAAAGCGGATTGGTGGCTGACCGTGCCCGGGCCCGTCATGGGTGTGGTACGGGCGGTGATCATACTAGCACTCTCGCTGCCGGTGATCCCGAAATGCAGGCGCAGCTGCCGGTCAATGTGAACTATGCCTGGAAAGCCTCGCGCAACAACACGTTCCTTGCCTCTGATGATGAGCTGGCCGAATTCTTCATGACAATCACTGGTACGATCATCGTCATTGGTGGCACAGACGATGACACGCCGCGCTCTCACACCAACTACCCCCCTCGCGCATTTTCATCGCAGATGATCCGGACAATGGTTGAGGGTGGTGACGTCGAGGTGTTGCGCTGTGATTCTGATCCCGCTGATCGCTGCCTGAACCCAACATTTGCAACTTTGTCCCTTGCCGCTGACCAGGCACTGTATGCCCGGGTGACCGAGATCCTTGAAGGCATCAACAATGCGCTCGCGACCGACACTGATTTGCCAACTGGATCAGAGGGTTTGATTGGTATGACGTCAGTGCCGGTCTATGAAATCTTGAAGACTGCCCGTTCTTACAAGTACGAGTTTGTCGGTGATGAGATCGCTCTGATGGCCGAACTGGTCGCGTTAGACTTTGCGATGCTTTACACTCGCGAGGCCCTTGAAGAGATGCTGAAACTCGCAGGCAACACGGAAGGGTTGGGCCCACAGCTTGGCGAGTATCGTGAGCAGGTTACCGACAGCTATTCGAACTTCTCCGCCATGCGTCGTGAAGCTGCTGAGCGCTTCAATGATGCCGTCGCTACCCTGACCAGACTGATGAGCGTACAGTCTACGCTCTCTGGAGAGCGCGCGGGATGGCTGGCCACACAAGTAGTGGAGTTCTGATATGCTGGAAATTTACTCAACGGGTGGTGGCGAGTATCTAACCACCACGCTCAACGCCGTTGCTGCGTTCTTCAATACCGGAAATGCTCTGGCGATGGTAAACTTGGCCTTACTGGTAGGGCTAATTGTTCTGGTTTTCCAGCTCGTCTTTGGCGGTGATTTCAAACAAGCGGTCAAGGCATACGTCGTGATAGGCCTTGTTGGCGGTTTGAGTGTCGCTGACAAATCGGACGTCATCATTTTCGACAAGACAAAGGGTCCATTATGGTTTGCGACGGTAGACAATGTACCTACCTCCGTTGCCTATGTTGGCTCGTTCACATCGCGCGTGTCGGATGTTCTGACCACGCAGATGGAAACGCTTTTCTCGCCTCCTACCAACCTCGCCTATCAGCGTCACGGAATGCTATTTGGCGCAACTTTGATGACGAAATCCGCACGCTGGCGTGCCGTTACATCAAGCGTGCACGAAAACCTAACAAACTTCTTTGATCAATGTGTTATCGATGCCGTCGATCTTCGCTACATCTCACCCGAACTTGTGACCCGTTCTGGAAACCTAGAAGCCACCATCACGGCCAACATGCCGGCGTCACTTGCTTACTATGATGTCGTTACACAGACTACGCGGACCTGTGCAGACGGGTGGCCCGATATTGTCGGTCAAATCAATGCTGAGGTGGACGTCGTATTGGGGGCACAAGCGGCGTCGACCTTCCAAGGTGGTGATCCCACTCTTGCCATCAATGACTTGCGGGCGACGATATCCGATTTTGCGACTTTTGCTGGCTATGCGTCTACCGCTGCTGAAGACCACATCAAGCAATCAATGCTGATTGCAGCCTTTGATGACGCAGCAAATCGTGGCATATCCGCAACCGGCAACGCAGCCGCTCTGCAACACCTTCAGTCAGCGCGCGCCGAAGTTCAAACTAGGTCGAGTTATCAGGCGATTGGTTCCAATGCTCTGAGTTGGGTTCCCTACCTCAAGATCGTCTTCGAGAACCTTTACTATGGCGCGTTTCCAATCGCCCTGGCTCTTATGATGACGCCATTCGCTCTCACCGTTGTCCGGGGTTACTTTGGTGGTTTTGTGTGGCTGGCCTCCTGGGAGCCCCTTTCGGCAATTCTTCATTCTTTGATGATGAACGCCTCCGTGGAGCGTTTTCAGACCATTACCTCCGCCTCGACCAGTGGTGCTTACACCGACAGCGTCATGAACTGGGCCAATCACTTTGGGGTCTATTCTATCGGTCAAGATGTCGCCGTGATGGCTGGCTATTTGATGATGTCTGTTCCATTCGTTGCTGCTGCAATCTTCTTTGGCACCCAGAAGATGGTTGGTCTTGCTACGTCGATGTTGGCAGTATCGCAGAGCGCCGCGTCTGAGACCGGTCGCGAAATGGCGACAGGTAATCTCTCTTATGGCAATGCAAGCGTTGGCAACCGTAATTTCCGCAATGTGAGCATGGATAACTACGCGCGGAACAACGTCTCCTATGACAACACTTCAGCCAATCGTAATGTCACCTCTCCATTCACAGATACGGGACGCTCAAGTTATTATGGGCAGGATGGTTCTCTGATTACCACGAACGCGAATGGATCTGTTGGCATTGATGGCGGTAGTTCTCGGGTGAACACGGCCGCAAATCTGTCCATCGGTCAGAGCGTCGTTTCATCTCTACGTGATACTGCAACCGGTTTGCGCGAGACAGGAAGCAACTTGCGCCAGACTTTTGAGCGATCCGTGTCGGAACTTTCTTCGAACACCAGCTCGTTCATGCAATCCATCACGACTGGTGAGGCCTGGTCAACCGGTACTGGCGTCAACACGAGTTCGGAAGAAAGGGCGTCTTTGACCGAATCTATGGAAGTCCTAGATCGCTTCGCCGAAACTCACGCCATATCCCGTCAAACAGCTATCCAGGTTGGTACGTATGCAAGCGCAGGTATTGGATGGGGCGGGTTGTCAGCCGGTGTGCGTGCCAGCCTCGAAAGACAAGGTGTGTCAGCTGAGAACTATTCATCAATTACCGAAGCGAGCCGCCGTCAAGGCATCGATAACGCCATAAGTAATCTTTCTCGCGCTTCTGAATCCGCCAGTCACACCGAGAGTGGTAATTTGAACACGACCGGCGACAACGGTTTCAGGGACACAGTTGACGATATTGAACGTCAAGGCCGCACTGCAGACAATTACTTTCGAACCGCCAACAGCTACAGTGAGGCTGCCGATCGTGCGCAAAGCGACTTTTACGACAGTCGTCTTGATGTCTCCGGTGCTTTTGCGAGCTGGATGATCGACGACAAAGGCATGAATGCTGGTCAAGTCGCTGAGTTGATGAACGGTCGCACTGACAATCCCCGTTTGGCTCAGCTCCGGGGCGAATTCTCCGCGCGCTACATTGACGAGATGGTGAAGCCACAAATTCAAGGTGATTTAAGTGGATCCGTTGGTACACCAGCAGATCCGGGTCATGGCGATCTTCCCGTGCCTGGTTTCCCATATAATCACATGATGCCGGAACATGCTCCACTTGCAGAACGATCAGTGGCTGCAGAAACCGAAATTCTCTATCAGTCAGGTAAAATTGATGACGTTGGGACCGGTGCCGTCGGAATCGAAGGTCGAGCGTCCAACATTGCTTAAACCGCAACGCGCAAGCTAACACCAACTCTTGGGCCAATGGTGCCGAAGCGAACTGATTGACAGAGCTCCTGGGGGCGAGTTAGTCCAAGACGGCAATAGAGTTGAGTGGCGGCCGTCCGCCGCAAATGCACCTAACTCTATCAGCCTCGATGCTGGTGATCGTGACTTGGTCATTCGCACCATTGCAGCTGAAGCAGGTTCAGAAACCCGTCAAGGCCAGGTCGCAGTTGCTTCAGTCATTCGCAATCGAGTGAACGACGATCGTCATCCCAATGATGCGTCCGCCGTTGTCTTTGCTCCCAACCAGTTTTCCGCGTGGAACACGGACGGGACCGGCAACAACATTGGACGGGACCTTCGGACCGATTCAGAGCTTTACCGCCAAATCGGTGACGTTGTTGATGACGTTTTCTCAGGCAATGCTATCGATCCTACAGGTGGCGCAACACACTACTATAGCCCGGCCGGAATGCAGGATTATGTGAATAACGGTCATCAAAGCAATCTGGAGCCGACTTGGCAGAAAGCCACCGAGGCTGAAAGCGGCGGGACAGTCGATATTGGCAACCATGTCTTCTCTGGTCGCACCGTAGATGAGCGCTGAGCGCTCATCTATTCATTTCGTGATAGTTTCTGTTGTGGCTTTCCCGCATCCACTCGTAAGCACCACTCTGATTAGACCGGTCAAGTTCATCAAGATCTATGCCAGCAGACCCTCGGCTAGGAAACGTCTTGGTGCGGCCAAAACCACCATGAAAGATGCCGTATCCTAAGACGGCAAAGAATGCACTCACCATGCATACGAAAACGATCAGGTTGCTGTCGCCGCCCAATGCAACTCCGTTCTCATACGCCCAAAAGGCATATGGAGCCAGGGCGCCCAACAAAGCTCCCAAGATGCCGCGACGGCGAGTATTATGGATCACAGAATGCAACATGTGTTCATCATATCAGACATTCGACCTCCTTTCTACTTCAGGACGAACCGTTCAATGCGAAGTGTCCTTTTTGCCTGCCTTGACGATTTCTTCGCAAGTGCCCTTGGTGTTGTCGTCGGCAACCTAGCAGTATCTTGCCCTTGTCAGTCTCGACTTGGCCGCCGGCGTTTCGAGATGCGCATATCGACCGCCTGAGTATCTTTCGCAGTCGAGCGCATATCCCGCGGCAATGACGGCCGCCCCAACGTCTTCACCGTCGGCAAAGCAAATCCCTACCCAACGGTCATGAGTTTTCTCCCCGTTGAGATCACACACTACCACCTTATCTCGCAGGAAATTTACCATCCATCGGCGGGAATCCTGCCCCGCCCGAGTAGCCAACTCAGGTGCGTCTATCCCATTCAGTCTGACCGGCGTTCCATTCACAACGATTGTGTCTGCATCACGGACTCTCACTTCCGACATCGCTCCGGTTGCCCAGAAAACCGTTGAGATGCAAAACATCCTTGCCAGCACATGCCAATGTTTGGATCGAGGTTCATTATCCGCTGGCTGTTGCTTCATACATCATCACTATTGCCAACACGTCTCTTAAACGTCAGCTGCAGCCACCCAGCGGCTAGAATTAGAAAAGCACCCACCAATGATAGTAAAATTGCTACAGCCAAGATGACACCAAGAAGCAGCTGAGAGCTTACAATGAGAGCTGCCCCTACTATTAACAGGGTGTTGGTCATTTCCGCGAGTTGGGCTCTAACCTTGATGCCTTGTGCTATTTCGAATGCACGAATTGGTTTTTTCCAAAGAATCATGAAGTAATCGCTATCGAACAGCCTCATTGATCTACACCTTTCTTTGAGAAATCATCCATACCAACCGTGTAGCCCATCCCAAAGCCAGTTCAACATTCGACCCGCTTCCAGGTACTCAGCCTCGCCCTCGTAGAACCCCGTCAGTGCAGCTGTCATTGCTGTAATCCCCCCAAGGTCACCCAACACTTCTCCAGCGCGCCTAACCCTAACGTAATCCGGATCACCTTCGCTGATCTCCCCAATTTCCTTTCCGGTCGCCACCCATGCTTCATAAGCATCTCTGGCTTCGCAAACTGCGCGCGCGAAGTCGCTCATCTTTTTTTGATCCATTGTTGTACCTTGTTCCTAGCTTACGTTGTCAAACCAGCGGCCCGTTGTGCATGACCCATAGCCACAGCAACTTCATTTATGTCGTTTTCGCAAGCGGCTAACACCGACTGCCTGACAGCCTCAATATCGACCTCGCCTGTCTGCGCAATCTGAGCCAATACAAAGCCTTGGGCCATAATTGCTAGGCTAGCTTCATCCAAGTTTTTGATCTTATATTTTTGATCTATCATCTTTCTCTCCTTCACTGATAGTCGGAATCCCACCATTGGGGGATGTGACGGTCTTCACAAGTTGCATCTGTAGGATGTCTCAAACCTTTGACTCGATGCGACGAAATTTACACCTTCATTCATGGCGCGGCGTCTCGCCATACTGGCCTAAACGTCACATATTTTTGACCCAGACCCGACACCGACTGTCCAGTTGGTAGTCAACGCGCTGCCAACAAACTCTGCATTCTCGGTCACTAGAGGAATGTTGCGTTCACAACCCGCAAACGCGTGTCCTTAGCCGCAGTCGGCACGTTTGTTGAAAAACTTCATTGATCAATGAACTGCATTGCAAACCCCGCTAGCAAGAGAGCTGGCCCAAGATTCGCAAGCAAGTTCGCGGTTCTCCGGCTGAAGGTCCGCCTCCATGCCAACCACCGGTCCCACAGCGATGGTCTCGCGTCTGGCTCAGGCAGTGGCGGAAGATCCGCAAAACTATTGAGATTTGGTCGAGTCGCAAATTCAACCCAAAGGACAATCACACCTATGGCTTCAATTAACAAACCCCACTGCGTTAACGTCATCATCTGTCAGCACCATTTTGCGAACTATTGATCCGACGAACCTCTGACAAGATTGCTGCTAGAGCTAGGAATATAAGAGAAAATACAGCGATCGAAATATTAAGGTCTAGATCTCGGCCAGGGCCTGCGTATCGGAGTGCAGTTGCGTCATCAGCGAAGATTTTGATTGCTGCATTGGACCCAGCGATCACTAGCCCACAACATCCAACGATCCGGAGTATGATAACCATTAATCCGCCCCTCGTTCAGAAGTCGTCAAATTCACTGACACATTCCCCAGTATGATCCCCCATCAGCCACCACAAGGAGCGGTTTGTCCGGACCTTCGACGTATTCCGCTACCTCGTAGTATCTGATGTTGCCACCTTGACCACTATCGGCGATTACTTTGAAGCTCCAATCTGATGACCCAGAGTTCAAAATCATGATATGATTGAAGCTGGTATTTCCCAAGCTAGAGTGAATGACCCGCCCCGTTTCTCGGTCAATCGTCATGGCTGTACGCTGCGCGTCCATAAAACGCATCTCCGCAACGGCATCACCCAAATGATCAGGCACATGAGATCCTTCAATGCTGCAAATATAGCTTGTTGAGCCAGCGAATGCTCCACCAACATTCAATGATCCAAGTAACGCAGTTGCTATGACTATCGTTCTCGCGATCCTCACGTCTTTGTATCGGCTCATCGAACGCGCCAGCCAAATTCTTGCCGTGTGTGGATGGTTACTTCGCAGTTACCCCCACCCCGCAAAACATGCTTTTCCGGCCGGTATCGCCGAAGCAACGGATCTTTATGTGATCGATCACGATGTCCTCTAGGCCATCATCATTAACGTCAGCCCGGACAACATCCGTGAAGTCAATTTCGCCTCTCGCTCCGCTGCAAGCCCTTGTCAATGTAAGCGCAATCAACCTTTCTTCGTCAGTTGCGCCGCTATTCGATAGTATCGCCTCTTGAGCGAAAGCCAGTGGAGTCCAACAGATGAATGTCAGCATCCACAACGTTGTTTGCAATATGGGCTTACGATCATCGAACTGCATCCTTCTCGCAGTCAACCTACGCCGAGCGGCCCCACTCATATCGTACCGACCATGAAGCCAATTAGCCCTCCGACAATCATCGCAACACCAACCCACAACGCCAGTTGTCCACCGATATGGGATCTGTGCCAGTGATTGACCCCTTCGATCTGGTCATCAGTCAAACCTTGCGACTTCAGGAAGTCATAGGCTTGTTTCTCATCGTTTTTTGTAAAGTATGTTCCGTGGGCCCATGGCATCGATGTTTGTCCTTCATTTGCTTACACTTACAACCAGTCTGTATGACCATTACATCAATACTCGCAGCCCTGATTAAGATTTGTCTTCACCAATCATTCGCTATGGCGATCTTCAACGCATCGCTTCGAACGCCAGCAAAACTTCGCGTATTGCCCGCTTATCTGAAGCCGATAAATTCACATCACGATGATATTGCTGACCGCGGAATCGCAGTGAAGCTTCATCAGCATTCGCCAAAGAACGGAGCACTTCCAGTTGGTAGTCGTCCGGAGCAACGTCCATCCACTCCCAAATCGTTGAGTTGTTGTCTCTTTCGAACACCCCAGCAACCAACGGCTCTGATACGCCGTCATGATATGCTGTTACCTCGTTGACGAACAGCCAACTGGATGCCGCATACTGGACCCTCATCCGAAGCCACGGCCTTCCCGAATTTACTTCGTCGCCCAGACCTCGACGTCCTATATAGAGATATGCTGTAGACCGGCTGTTGGTGTATCTGGGTTTGTTCGGGTGCTGATACCATGTAATGCGGTCAACGCGGTCCTCATTCACATTCAGCCGCGTAATCGCTGCTATTTGCGCTTCTTCCCGTTCGCGTCTGGCGCGATCGGCCGCTTCCTGCCGTTTTGTTTCGTAGAACTCGATCTTTTCAGCATAGCTCTCGTTGTCTGGACGTAGATCAGCCAGATTGCGATATCTGGTTAGATTTCCCTCAATGTCAGATACCGGCAATGGCCGGACCTGATCCAACATTCGGCTTTCCAATGCATCTTTGATTGTGTCGGTGACTACATTTTCAGATTCTAGCTGCGCAATCGCCGTCTTGGTCTGCCGCCATGAGCTCAGAGTGCCAGCGTCAAACAACGCCAATATGTCTTGAACCTCACTTTCTGTAGGTACTCGGGGTTCCGTTGGCATGTCATCTACCCGAGATGACGTTGTGACAACCACTGCGTCTGGCTCTTCCTCAAGTTCAACCACGACATCCGCATCATCTTCCTGTTCATTGACCACCACATCGGGTGCCGCTTCTTGGTTTTCTGGGCTGGGCGCAGATATTCCAACGACAACGAACGAGCCTACGAGAACTGCTAACGCCATCTTCCGAGAGGGATACGGCTTGAACGGGTAAATCACGGCCACAAAAGAGACGATCGTCACGAGAGCGGCGATTGATGCAATTACTTCCAATGAAAACCTCAAATACAGTTTGATCAGCGTGCTTCAGAGTCATTCAAACTGTTAGACAAAGAATATGGCCGGATAATGAAACAAAAAATTATGGAATTCTATTCGGACGATTTGTGCCAGTTGATGAAGTAAAGGTCAAAGTTATCTGACTGACATCTAGTAGCATCCACTCACTTTCAACATACGACCAAGTCAAAAAATACTGGAACAAACATAGAACGTGTGCAACGTGGCAGTATGCCATACGAACCTGTCACCCTCGGCTTCAAGTTTGCGATCCGCCTGAAACAGCTTACGGCGCGTGACGTTCTGGTCGTCACCTGCCCTGCCTGTCACAAGTCGTACTACGTTGCGCCACACATTCTTTTGGAGCGCTATCATGAACATCGGCCGATCGAGAGCTTCGCGAGCGATTTCGTTTGCAAACGATGCGGCAATCGTCACGACATGTCCTGGCGGATTGATCGTGCAGTTGGACCTGAGTTTCCACGTTCAGCCTAGCTGTCAGGAATCGCACGTTGTTTTAGGATCTCAGATGCTGGCCAGAGAACTTCGCCACTTGATGCCGATATCATTTTGATCCCGAGGAGCGATATGATTGGTGTCTGTTCCAGCCGCGTGATCCCGTAGAGAACGCCTGATCTATGTTCGTCAGAAAAGACTTCTTCTCGTCCGTCCTCGAAGATGACCTTAAAGGTGGTCATGAAAGCTGCTTTGTCGCAAATGTTCGGATCTTGCTACTACCGCCCCAAGAAAGCTTCAAACGTGCTTCGAATTGCACCTCATTCGCAGTTCGCAGGATCCTGGCCGCAATGTCCTCTATGGTTTCTCTCCGACGCAAGATGAACCATTCTGTTCCTCGACGGTCGCGACGTCCGAACCATCGACCTGCTAGTCCTTTCAGCGTCCTTTGCTCCGTCACATATGCATGCGGCATCGATACAGTGAACACGATGCGTAGACCTCCATCAACCAGGCCCTTTAGTTCGTTTCGACGGGTGTCTGTCTTTCGTTGAGTGAACCCCACCTTGAATAAAGCGGGTTCTGATCGGGACTGAAGCAAATAGACTGTCCCCCACCCTCTCGTCCTAAACCAAGGGATGTAGTTTTTTCGATGCCGCCTTCGCTTTCTCATAGTATCAAGCCCATTTTGGCGGTTTCGAGAGTTCATTCACGATCAGCCCGGATATGCTCGCGAATGACAGCGTTCCGTCAGGGTTTTCCTTGCGTGCCAGCGATTTCGCCACCTCGTTTGGTTTCATCCCGTACTGCAGCAGAAGCGAAAACAGCACGCAAAAATCCTGCACCTGAAACTCAAGCATCGATCCGGACTTGAACCCTGACGAATAGAAGACCTCTCTTGGTTCATCCGGTTGGTCCGGATCGTATCCCACTGACAGGTACACCGTTTGGCCGACGTCTGTCTCAACCTTGCGAGTTTCTGTCAATCTCCTATCCGGCAGTCTTTTGCGTACCTTCTTTGGCCCCATCTTTTTAGATCCCATGTTGTTGAGGTGGACGTCAGAGCGTCGCTTTCGCTCTTTGGTTCATGATCATATAAAGCCAGAACGCTTCCTGCTTGGCCGTTGCCGGGTCCTGCTCCACCAACTGCGCCACAGATCTCTTCAGCCAGTCGGATACATGATCCGACGCAAGTACCTGCTCCACTGATGGCACTTCAAATGGACCCAACACCGTTAGCAGCCCTTTTCGACGTATGCGCGTTGCAACTCCGCGGAGCGCTGTAGTAGCGCCAGGGAGTCCGTCACATTTGCGATGGACCCTTGTCCCTGCTCTGCCCTACGCACTGCATCTACTCCCTGTGCGGTGGCAGACGCCGCTCGTATACCGTTGAGGCCGCCCTGCGCGCCTGCTCCAAGAACGGCTGTAAGCCCAACACCAACAACGGCATCGGTTAGCGCATTGGCGCGTGCTGCACGCTGCTGTTCTGCCTCAAGCTCCCTTACTCTGACGGTGATATTGTTGCTCCTCGTCGCCAGCTCGTTGCAGCTGAGGGCAAGTGTAGATGCATCGCTTGTTCGTTGGCCGACTGTCGGCAATGACTGGACAGTCGGCTGTTGGGTGTTCATGCAACCTGCCAATGTCGCGGCGGAAATCAGTAGAATTGTAAGTCTCATCAGGATTCGTCCTTTTCTGTGTCGAGAATTTCCACAAGCTCTTCGGGATTCAGCATGCCATCATAGATCTGATCCCGCCCAACGAACGTTGGTGTGCCTCTGATCCCTAGGGTTGCTGCAAGCCGTTGGTTTCGAAGGATCTCAGCAGCCACATCGTTGGACTCCGCCTCAACGGCAATGGCCTCGGCGTCGTATCCAAGGCTCGCTGCTAGTCTAACTGCGCTTGCTGTGTCACCTACCCGGCCTGCCGCGTCAAAAACCGCATAATGGAAGCGTAGATATGCTTCTTCGCCAGCCACGTTCCGAACGGCGATCGATACCTTAGCGATATCATTTGACGCCTCGCCCAAAATAGGAAATTCAATCAATCGAACGCTGTCTGTCATTTCGTGAGGTAGGGTCTGCATCTGTGACGCGCTTTGCGCACAATACCCACAGCGGTAGTCAAAGAACTCCACAAGCCGGATCTCTGGGTCGTCCCCAAACAGCTGCTCGGCTACCTCCGCGATCTGACGCCTTTCAACTTCCGTTGCTGCCAATTCTCGCTCAGCCTCCAACCTTTGGATCGCGAGCAATACTACCTCTGGGTTATTCAGTATTGCCTCGATGACCCGCTGATCAAAGTCATCTTCCGCCGCAAGTGGCGATCCGGCCAGCAATACACTTGCAAAAACCAAAGCACGCATTTTTTCATCCCTTAATAGTGTAAAAACTTTTCTCTAACACTTTTATGGACTAGTCTAGCCACAAATACATCAATTTTTTGGGGATTTGATGATGGCCAAGACAGTAAGCTCAGCTTCAACACTCATCCGTGGCGGTCAAACGGCACAGCATTGGTGGCGGATGGGATGGCAGGTTCTCCGGTTTGCGACTGTCGTCGGCGCGTTGATCTACGTCTGTAGCTTCGTTTACTTGGTTGCCCGCACATACAACCCCAGCGAGATGCGCATCGCTTTCTACTATGAAATGGCAGAACGCGGTGTCGTCGGACAAAACGGCTTCGACCAGCTCTACACCTTCAAAGACCTCACAGGAGACACCATCACCGTTCCAGCCGTGCAGATTTATCGTAACACTGAATATCGACGCATCCGTGACGGGTTCTTTTATACTTTCCATAGCTCGGCCAGGCTCGCAGGCATTCCTGCCGTGCTCTTGGGGCTGCTTTCCTTGCTTATCTTTATAAAGACAGGAAACCGCATCCAGGAGGATGAATTCGTTCGCGGCGCTCGCCTAGTCTCTGCTTCTCAGCTCAAAGGCTGGAGTGCTCTCAAATGGCGCAAATACAAGAAAAAGCACAAGGGACGGAAAACAGCCAAACCCTTGACGATTGCTGGCATTCCATTTCCCCCAGACGCCGTCGAAGCCCAGACGATGCTGAATGGTACCGTCGGTGTCGGTAAAACCAATGCCATGATTGAGATGCTTTCCATCATCCGAGAGAATGGTGGGAAGGCCATTATCTATGATCGGATGGGTGGCTTCGTTTCTCGCTTCTACGATGAAAGCACAGACTATCTCATCAACCCGTTTGATGATCGCTCATCATCCTGGAACCCATTCGATGATGTTCTCGATGCGGCGTCTTTTACCCAACTTGGCGAAGTCATGATCCCAGAACATCGCGGCGCTGCAAGCGACCCTTTTGGTCACAGGCGGCGCGCATCGTCTTCGATTACGCTGCGCGGGAATTGTACAAAACAAAGCGTCGTACCGTAAAATCACTTATCCAGCACTTGCTGCATCTCGACTCAGAGGTTCTGGCGAAACTCATTGCCGGAACGCCTGGCTCCCACTTTTTCAACGAAGACATTGTCAAGACGGCCCAAAGTATTCGCGCAAACCTGATTTCTGAACTGCGTTTTCTTGAATATCTCAGGGACGATGCTGAGGCCTTTTCGATCCGAGAGTGGATGAAATCAGATGAGCCGTCTTTCCTTTTCCTAACTGGTGATGCTGAGCATGCGGCTGCAACGCGCAACATCATTTCCACGATGCTCGAAATCTCTGCCAACGCTTTGATGGGGATGGGGCCTGCAAGCGAGCCACGCTGTTACTTCTTCATGGATGAGGTCCCTACCCTCAACCGTCTTCCCTTCCTGATCAGCTCACTTGCTGAAATCCGTCAGTTTGGTGGCGCTTTCGTCCTCGGTTATCAGGTCTATAGTCAGCTTGAAGATATCTACGGCCGCGAAGCTGCTCAAACCATTTCCGGTACCGTTAACAACCGGATCGTCTTCAACACCCCGGACTTTCGCACGGCAAAGCTCTGCTCAGAAATGCTAGGCAACCAGGACAAGTGGGAGTCGAACACAAACATCAGCGTCGGTGCGCACGAAGCACGTGATGGCGTCGGCTTCACCCAGCAACGTGTCGAACGCGCAATCATCACACCTGCGGAGATACAAAGCCTTCCTCAACACCGTGCCGCAGTCAAATTCGCCTACGACTCTCCAACTGCGGTTGTAGATATGAAACAAGTCTTTGTGGATGAAACACAGCCGCGGTTCTTGCCTTACATGGGTAGCGCGTCTGGTTTTGCGGAATATGTTGAACCAAAGGCCAAGTCTCCGAAAGAAGATCCGGCAAAGACTGTCGAGATTGTTCGGGCTTTTCATCAATGGTGTGGTTGGCGCTTTCACTGCGACGCCAGCGAATTTCCCTCGGATGCGACCGAGCCGTGCGCCGCATACAAAGTCTACTTTGATCATTTCAAGAGCTGCTTAAATGCTGGAACCCACCCTGAAAACATCCATCCCGTCGTCGCTTTGGGTGATGGGCTGGCGAGGAACGCACCCATTTGTCCCAAGAGCGATGAAGATGATATTTCAGGGACAGACAATGGCGTCTACGAAGACGTTATAAGAACGGAAGGACCAATTCCGCCGCGTTACGACGGCCCTGAATTCGACCAGCCACCTGTTGAAATCAACCTATTCAATCACACTGAACCTTCTTCCGATGCAGACCCTATCCCGGAACCAGAACCAGGCCCCGTCGATCCCAAAGCCTCACCCCCAGCGGAAACGCCCCAACCCAAATTGCCATTGCCGAGTGGCTGGTCACCTGACGCACCATCGGGGGCTTGATCGATGCTTTCGATGTCGAACGTATCCTCTGGTCATGCGTCCAGCGGATACTACAAAGCCGAAGGCTACTATTTAGAAGGCAGCAACGATGCCGAGAAATCATCACAGTTTTATGGCAAAGCTGCTGAAGAAGCTGGCCTGACAGACTCTTTCTCGGATGACCGCTTCACCGCCATTCTGGATGGCCAAACACCAGATGGTAGGATGTTAGGCCGGTTCCGTGATGGCGAGCGCGAACACAGACCCGGAATAGACCTCACTTTTTCAGCACCCAAGGCCGTTTCTATTGCAGCCCTTGTAGGTGGCGATACGCGAATTCTGAAAGCGCACACCGATGCTGTCAAAGTTGCCTTGGACTATGCTGAGGCAAATCTTGTTCAAACACGAAAATACGTGAACGGACAGATCCAAACAGAAAAAGGCGGCAAGATCATTGCTGGCCTCTTCCAGCATGACACATCTCGCGCTCTCGATCCGCAGCTACATACTCATGCTGTCATAGCGAACATGGTTAAAGACAGCACCGGCACGTTTCGATCCCTGTCAAATGAAGCCCTCTACAACGGAAAGATGCTCCTGGGTCAGATCTATCGGTCTTCTCTGGCGGAGAACCTGCAAGATCTTGGTTACGAAACCAAAGCCTTAGATAAAGGCCTTTTCGATATCAAAGGCGTTCCTCAAGAGCTCGTCGACACCTTCTCAAAACGTCGCGAAGAGATCGAACAAGCTCTCAAGGACAAAAGTTACGAGCCCACCGCTGTCGCCAGCTCCCTCGCGGCGCTGGCAACCCGATCGGCAAAGAAACCGGTTCAACGCTCTGAACTTCGCGCGGCATGGTCCGCCGAAGTTAAATCTCTCAACGTTGATCTTCAACAAGCACTTCGTGATGCGTCGAATCATGAGCAACCCTCATCTACCGTGAGGGAGAAATCCGCAGGCGATGCCGTCGACTTTGCGATAGCTCATCACTCTGAACGTGAGGCAGTCTATTCGGAGCGGGATCTTCTGATGACGGCTATGAAGTTTGCGCCAGGCGTGACTCAAAGAGCTGCTGCATCAGAACTGAAGGAATATGTCAAAGATCGCATCCTCTACCCTGTCGATCTAAAAGAGGGCCGTTTCTACACAGATGTCGAGAACATACGTCTGGAAACGGAAAACAAGGATCTGATGCGAGCCGGGATGCGGCGTGATGTTGTTGATCTTCGTAACACTATGGAACGGGCTACGCGACGCAGATCTGACGCTGTTATTTCACGAAAACTAGATCGCACAACACTCACTGATGGCCAGAAAGAGGCCGCCGGCATGGTGCTTTCGTCAACGTCGTATCTGACTGCGGTTCAAGGCTACGCCGGGGCAGGCAAAACTTACATGCTGGAAACTGCTCTTCGGATGGCGCAGGCGCGTGGATACGAGATTGAAGGCTTGGCCCCATCGCATAAAGCCGTCACAGCGCTCAACGATGCCTTACCCGTCGCGTCCACGGTAGAGAGCGCACTTGTGCGGCACGAAAACGGCGCCAACCTGGGTGACAAATCCAAAACCATTCTCGCGGTTGATGAGGCCTCGATGCTGTCGTCAGACTCAATGAACCGTGTCCTCAAGATGGCGTCTGCCCAAGGCTATGCCAAAGTCGTTCTCATCGGTGACGTTAAGCAGCTGGAAGCCGTTGGCGCCGGATCTGCCTTCCGCGCCCTTCAGGATGCTTAAGCATGCCAACCGCTTCTATGACTGACATTCAACGGCAACGGACTGATGAGGGCCGCTCTGTCGTCCTATCGGCCATCGCAGGTGACATCAAAACGGCAATGGCTGGCGTCAATCAACTGACAGAGGTTGGTGGCGGTAAACTGGCTGACGTTCGCGATCAAGTCGCGACTGCTATGGCTGATACCTACATGGCGATGACGCCAGAACAACGCTCCGCCACCGGCCTGATCGTTCTCACCAACGCCCTGCGGAAGGATGTAAATGAACAGATCCAGGGTCAGCTTCGCAGTGCCAACCTCATTGGCGAAGACGCTGTGAAAGTCACATCGCTTTTGCCCCGCAATTTCAGCCAGGCTGAAGCTAGAGAGGTCGGGAGTTACAAGGTTGGTGATATCGTAGTTTCGCCTGTCGCCTCGTCCCAATCTCCGATGATGGCAAACGTTCTTTATACGGTGACCAGTGTCTCTCGCGATGATCAAAAACTGGCCCTTCAATCCCCCGACAATGACATCGTCTCACTCAGTCTTGCGCATGGCAGTTCGGATGCCCGAAAGCTCGCCGTGTTCTCGGCCGACAAGCAGGACTTCCATGTTGGTGACGCGGTCAAGTTCAAGATCACGGACCGCGAACATGGCATCTTCAACTCAGCTGAAGGACACATCAAATCCGTCAGTAGAGACTCGTTCTCTATTGTCACGAAGGACGGTGATGAACGTCCTATTCCTACGGACAGCTTGGCCGCCCGAGGCATGCAGTTGGCCTACGCATCCACGGCCCATGACTTCCAGGGAAGTACCGTGGATCGGGTTCTCTTGGCGATGTCTTCAGCTGAACAACTCACCACTCAGAAGAGCTTCTATGTCTCGCTGTCTCGGATGCGCGATACGATCCACTTGGTGACCGATCGTGTGGACAAACTTGCTGCCACAATCGCTGACCAAACCGGCGAACGCATGAACGCTTTGGAGGCGCTAGCCGCCCAACGCGACGAAGCAAAACCGGATGCTAAATCACCCCACAAAGAACGAGACGAAACTGGCAAAAACGAGCGCGATATTCAGGTCGAAAAACGCGACAAAAAGCAGCCTGAGAAACACACCGAAAAAGAGCCCAAAGATCAGGACCAGGATGACAAGTCGAAGGACGCTCAAATGAGCTTCGCTGATCGCCTGATCGCCAGCATGAACCAAGACCAAAAACAGCGTGACGAACGCTCTCGATAGGAGACCCATCAATGCCTAGTGACACGAAATCTGGATACCGTATCAAGCTCGGTCCCGTTGCGACTGACCTACTTGACCGACAGCCAGAACAAACCCCTGCGGCGCTCGATCTTGAGATCGCACGCCTGCTACAGACAACTGATCGCGTCGCTCATCTTGAAGCTCAAGCGGTCTCAAATGCGGATACTGTTTCACGTTTGGTAGAGATCAATAGCGCGTTCTCCGCCGCTCTTGGATCAACTTCCACGTCCGTCACACACCTCACTGACATGCTCGACCACCGCACCCGCGAGTTCGAAAAGCTGCTCATCCATATCAGCACCATGGTCGGCAGTCACCTTAGCGATGGCGACGAACGCGATCGCCTCCATACCCGTCTACAGGAAATTGAAAAAGATCTGGGCAAACAGATGTCCGCCCTTTCGTCGCTCGTGCAGGACCAGAACAAGTCCCGCCAGGTTCAGGTCCAAAACGCCATTGGTCGCGCTGAAGAGGAGCGACTGACAATCGCAGAACAAGAGACGGTCCTTACCAAACCCCAACACGAACGCGCAGGAACGGAGCGATAAAATGACCTTGCAGACCTTTCAGAATCCCCCAAATCGGTGCCATATCGTGCCATATGGCCTGCCACACCGTGCCACAACCGTGGCACAGAATGGCACGCAAAACCCTAAATCACTGATAACATACAATAAAAATAGACTGTACCACATAAATGCACCGTTTTCTGCTCAAAAACCCCTTATTTTATTGAGCGAAACGCCCCTGCAGCTTCAGCTGCGTCAGGTGTGTCTTTCTGATCGGTCCAAAGGGCCGAAACCTCTTCTGCTCTTGCGATTCATTTGCAACTGGTGGTCGGATGCTTACACAATCGCGCGACGGTTTGGGACTGCCGCTCAGCTGGTGGTAATCACTGCGGCCCTTGCCTCACCTCTCTCGGCTGAAGGCTGGACACCTGTTTCCAGCGGTGTTGGCTGGTCATCAGCTGACAGGTTCTCGCCTGCTTCTGCGACCGCGGCCTCGCCTTCCACTGCGCATGAGGCAACGCGCCGGGTTGTCCCTTTCGTGCGTGCTGTCCAGCAAAGCCAAGGTCCACAGATGGACCGACTGCTGACACTGATCAGCCAAGCGGAAAGTCCGGTCCATGGATATGACAGTGTGCATCATGGCGCGACGATACGTCCGCCGAAGCGACCCAGTCAGATGACCATCTCCGAGATTGTCGCATGGGTCCGTGCCACGCCTGGACAACCCCATGCTATCGGTCGCAACCAGATCATTCCCGCGACATTCAATCGGGTGGTCCGCGCATTGGGTCTCTCTGGCGGCACGCTCTATGACCGCCGGACACAAGACATGATGGGCCGCTACCTGGTCGAAGAGGCTTACTTACTCCGACTTCATCAACGGACGCATCACCCGTGATCGGTTCATGGACCAGCTGGCAAAAGTCTGGGCTGGTCTACCGCTGGCGAATGGCCGGTCTCACTACCACGGATATGCCGGTAACCGCGCGACGATTACACGCGCTGAATACAGCTCGGCGATGGTCGCAATTTTCCCAGTTCGGAGGGCGTCGAATTGATCGATATTCTTGCAGTCTTTTTCGGGATCATTCTGACCTTTCTGATCGTCGTTGTGATCCATGAGCTGGGTCACTTTTTTACGGCCCGAATGGTGGGGGTCAAACCTGAGATTTTCAGCGTCGGATTTGGCAAGCCGATCTGGTCGCGGACAGACCGTCACGGGATCATCTGGCAGGTCTCTCGCATCCCGGCCGGTGGCTATGTCCGCTTCATTGGTGATGAGAATGCAGCCTCCCTTTCGTCGGTGGCTGACGGTCCCGTCATTGCCGGGTCCCTCAAGGCCGCGTCCAAAACTGCGCAGGCTTTCATCGCCATTGCTGGGCCTTTGGCGAACGTCATATTCACAGTCGTCGCGTTGTCGGTTCTTCCGTTTATGTCCGGTGTCACCGCCTACCCTTGGACGGTCGCGAATGTGACGCATTCATCAGATGTGACCGGCCTCCGCGTTGGTGACCAACTCGTCGCCGTCGCTAATGAGGAAATCACATCGCAGGACACGCTGGGATCACTCCTGAGCCGCCTGCCGTCCAATTCCGAGGTGGTCTATCAGATCGAACGTGATGGTGTTCTCCGGGCCGAAATCGCACCGCGCCCTGACCTGCCTTTGATCGGCAATGTTGCGGACGGGTCAGCTGCTGCTGATGCTGGCCTGCAGCCCGGCGACTTGCTCAAGACTATTGATGGCGAACCTGTCCACGCTTGGTCAGATCTTCAACGGATCGTGGCGGCGTCCGATGGAGATCCCATGACCTTCATCTATGATCGGAACGGATCAGAGATGACGGCTCAGATCGCTCCGCGCCAATCCGATGGCAGCTGGCTTGTCGGTGTCGGTGGACTTCCCCTCTTCACCCTCGCCACTGAACGCCCCGGGATTGGTGAAGCGGTGCAGTCTGGTGTCTCCCGCTCGTGGGACCTGCTGACCAATCTGGTGACGGGTCTCGCCGGATCACTGACCGGCCAGAACGATAGCTGCGATCTTGATGGCCCGATCCAGATCGCCTCGGTTGCCGGTCAAGCCATCCAGCTCGGTCCTGAAACCTTCCTTCTGTTCCTTGCTATCATCTCGCTCGGTCTTGGTGTTTTGAACCTCTTGCCGGTCCCGATCCTCGATGGTGGTCATCTGATGCTGCTTGGCTATGAGGGTGCGACGGGTCGACCTCTTGGCAAGAAGATTCAAGCTGTCCTGTTCATCGGCGGTGTGACCGTGATCGTCTTCCTGATGCTCACCGCAACTGTGAACGATCTGACGTGCTAGCCGTCATCACACCGCAAAATGCTGCCCACCTGTTGCTGGATGCCATCGATGTCTGGTGCGCGTGGTGCTTCACCGGTGTGCTCTTTCACATGATCAAAGGTGACGCGGAACGCTGCATGTTCTGGGTCATCGTCACCGTCGTCTCGGTTCCTGCTGGTGCGCTACTGCTGTTCGTCATGCGGTTGGTTGGCCTCCCCGTCCCCTGATCCCTGTCAGCCTTCACTTTCGGTCTTGCTTTGATGCCAGAGGTGAGGGAGCGCACCGGCCCCCCTCGGGGGGCCAAATAATGATCGTGGCCGCTTGCGGCCTCTTTGTCAGGACAGCGGCCACAGTGCGCCTCGTCTGGCTTGCTCGTCAGCCGTCGGATCGGTCGCGCGTCAATCCTCATGTGACGGAGATGGCGCGGCGCACAAGGGGGACCGTGGAATAACGAGCACGCGAAGCGCGCGCAGCTTATGCCGCGAAAGCCCCCTTGGGTGGCATGACAGCTTCGGCTAAGTGAAGTGCGCGACTGATTGACGGCTGATGAGCTGCACGACGCTTTGGGCACATCGGACCAGGATCTCCAACGTATCAACATCCCCTGCTCTTTCACCGATGCGCCTGTATCCCACCGCAGGTCAGCCGTATCGCAGCCTAAGGATCGCGTAGGCGAATCCTGCTGGCGAGAAGACGGATGACCGGCCCGCAAACGCCACACGGCCGCCCAACAAGGCGACGTCTTACAGCACGCAACGCCCCGCCTGCGCAAAGCCGCCCAACAAGGCGGCCAGCGGGTGGGAGATCACACGCGCGGTGGACACGCAGTCTGATGCAATCAGTTCGCGCTTGCGCGAATGGGGGCGCGCCCGGCGTAGGGGGGCCTGACTATATTTTCAAGGAAGCGAAGCGACTATGAAAATAAGGAAGGGGCCAAGACGCGCGCGCCTCCCACGCTATCAACACTGCCAAACGGTTCATTTGAGAAGGCAGACCGATCCCATTGGACCGCCCTGCCCTCTTTGCCTCTCAGAACGGGAGCCTGTCCCATTCCGCCGTATCGATCTCGGAGTGACCGTCGTCTTTGTCGATGAACCGTGCCGGTTTTTCTTGCAGCCTGAGGATGCGGAAGTTGTCGCCCTGCAGGGTGTACCAGAATTCGCGACGTGCTGCCTTTGTGTCGTCTGTCATATCAGTCTCTCCCATGGTCATCCGTACAGTGCCTCTGCAGCGTCTTTCACTGCATCTGCCGCGAAGCGCGCAAGGTCTTGTTCACCCGTCTCGGCGATTTCTGGCATGGACAGTTCCCGCGCCCACTTTTCCTTGAAGGCCTGATAATCGGCGACCTTGGCCGTGACTGCCGCCGCGCGGATGATGTCCAGGTTGTCCGCCACCCACTGTTCGTAGACCTGGCTTGGCCGCAGTGTTGCAAGATCGCGTTTCACGATGGCATCTGCGTTGCGCAGTGTTGTCCGGCGCTTCACGTCTCCCCAGTATGCGGGTGTACTCGCGTTGAGTGTGATAGTCTCTGTCATGTGTCATGTCCTTTGTCTCAGCCGCTCCACGGAATGCGGAACATACCGACCACCCTCGTCCAAAGCGGTTCGGGTCAAGGACGCCGCAGGCGCCAGCTCTGCTGGGCCCGGTATTTTCGGAGAACAACATTTCAACACGCGCGCGCTCACCGATTGGCGCGATCCTGGCCACGCTCCCTGCCCTTGCCGAAAATACCGTGGATCCTTGAGGCGGGCCGCTTTGGGTACCATGCCGGAGGCTATGCTTCCGCTTTTCGTAGGAGGAGGATTACATGAGGCAGGCGATACCGGCGCAGGCAAAGGCTGGTCTGCTGCGCAGCGCCGACGACGGAGTGGAGGAACGCCTCATCTGAGCTTGCTCAGATGATGGCTGACGGAATGCAGTCTTCGGCCAAGCGGCAGATCAGACTGCTCGTGCCGCAATCGACTGGCGGGCCACCCATCGCAACATCCACACGACTGTGTGAGATCGCGGGCGCGATCTTCAGACTTTCGACACGCGAAGCCGAGAAAGGCTGGCCGTCAGGCCTTGCAACATTTGTTTTGGATCGCAACCGACGCACAAAGCGCCCGGCGAAGGGATCGTTACCCCTTGTGGGCCGAGACACCTCTGGTGGCTCGGGTGGAGCGCAGCGGAACGAGAGCCCGGTCAGCTTCAGCTGATCGCCCCAGATTGACGCATTGAGTCAACAAGTGCAGCGCGATCAAAGCTACTGACATTCCAGCAACTCTGGTCGCGCTGTACGCTAGTCTGTCCGCTTGACCTCTTGGGTCTTTCTGGCGCGGATGGCCTCTGCGAAACGTCCCGCCATGACCTGCACGAATGCCTTCGAGAATGATCCGATCCCGGCGTGTGACTCAAAGTAGAAACTCGTTTCCAGTTCATCGCGGTTGTACTCGTCGATGATGACCCACAGCCGCTTGTATTCACTCAGCCCTGCCCGGCGGATTTCGGTCGCCGGGATTTCCAGTGCATTCTGATCGGCGAACGGTTCTGTGCCGGTGATGGGGAGTAGGTAGAGCCGTGTTGATTTCTGCGAGACTGGCACAACAGCCGCGAGTGCCGTTGGCCTCGGTTTACGTCCGGTCTCTTCGCCGTCTAACGCTTCGCGCCTCCACAGATAGGGATAGCGCCAGACATCTCCGATCTTTGGCTCAGTCATCGCTTCTGATCACTTCGTCCAGAACCTTTAGCAACGCGTCCGCTTCGTCGTCTGGTGTTTCAGACGTAGCGCGCACGATCCTGGTATCGGCCCGCGATGTGAGATCATCGAACATATCGCGCGGCATCAGGACAAACCGCGATGTGCCGTGATCAGACAAGCTGACTGGGCCGCGCGATGCTGCCATCCATACATCGGTGGCCTTGCGGTTCATGGCCGTTTTGGGAAATTCGTCTACGATCTTGATTGGCATGGCGTCCTCCATTGCGTAATCAACGTAATCTATGTATTTTACGTATTTTACGTGTGGATGTCAAGGATCGTCGCCTCAATCGCGCGCTTTGGCGATCACACCATCTTCGGTGATGGCCGCAATGCTGTCGTCCGTCCGGCGTGACAACTCCACCCCATCGCCTGACATCAGTGCATCGACAAACTCAGTTTTCTTCAGGACTGCGCCGTCACCCTCGATGTAGGTTGTTGCGCTTGCGTCTTCGTGGCTGATCGACCCGTCGTGCTTGATGCGGATGCGAACACCATTGACGCGGACGGCGATCTCATCCTCGCGGACAATGATGCCTTCCCACGCAAAGCCCTCGTCCCGCCGGACGACGATCTGATCCGGGCGTAGTTTGATCTGTACGTCGCGGCCATGTGTCTTGTCATCAGCAGCCAGTTGCAGGAACACCTCTTGCTTACCCTCATCGGGATGGATGCTGGCTTTGCCGTTTTTTGGTGGCCAAACCTTGGGATGTTCCCGGACGTTGCCATTCTGATCGGTATGAAACCCGATGTAGAGCTGCGCCGATTTCCAAACGCGCCGTGCCGTTTTTGCAATTTTGCTCATTTTAGTCCCCTTGGGCCTGCCGGTTGTTGAAACGTTACTCTTAACTTGCTCTTGCTGTCGCATCCCCCGCAAGGAGTGGGACGTGGACGCTTACTTAGCGCCGTGTCATGCAACGCCAGATGCCATCCGCTTGGAAGGCCCTTTCAAACAGGCCAAGGAAACGGCCTGTTCTGCGCTGCCATTTGCCGCTTGTCCCCCTTTCCCGCGTTTTTCCGGCGCAGAGGGAGGCCGGTGAAAGATGACCCGTGCTGATTCAAGCTGGCGGACACCCGCAGGGCCGGAACGCAGAGGAGGACCGCGCCCCGCGCGGTTGGGAGCCAGACTGAATCTGCTAAGGGAAATCGCCGGGCACCCGATAGACGGAAATCAAGCACAGTCGCCCAAAGGGCGGCGATGCGACAACCAAACATCGTCAGAATTGCGAGAGCGTCAGCGGAGGCAGATCTGTCTTGCTCACATGCGCGATCCTTGCACTTGGCAAGGTTCTCCACTGAATTCATCGTCCATGACATCGCCGACTGACACTGCAGTTGATTTGCCACATAAAAATGGACGGCCCCTCTACAGGACCATCCGATATTCTGTTCACGCGACCTCGAAATGACCGATCTTGATGCGCTTGGCTTCTGCTTTTTGACCCAGGCTCATTGCGACCCCATTGCCCCCGAAGATCAGGACACCGATTGGCCTTGCCGCGATGATCGCATCGTTGGCTTTGAATGGGGCTGCTTTGCCATGTCCCTGCCAGTTCGGGCGGAACAGGATCTGGCGGACCTTGTTGTTGCGGGCCCATGTGGCTGCAATGCGCTCCACACCTTTGCCGTGACCCTTGTGACAGAGAACCATGTCTGGGTATTTGGCGAATGTCTGATCCAAAATGCGGTAGATTTCGCGGCAGTCTTTGGCCTCTGCATCGCCGGTGATCGCAATCTTTGGTCCCTCGACCGTGTTGCGATCGGCTTGCTCGCGGTCGTGTCGGTTCAGAAGCTCTTTCGCTTCGAAAACCGCACCCGTCGCCTGCGCATCCTTTGTGGTGCGGCTGCCCGTCACGGGCGTGTATGCCGTCCCGGTCTCGACCTCGTAGCACTGTGCGGCTTTTTCAGCCATGATCTTCAAGGCTTCCGCTTTTTCCCAAAGGGTCTCAAACCGGCTGGTTGTCTTTTCCAGTTCCATCTCGGCAACCTCGGAGCCGTCCTGGGCTTCAATCAACCCTTGGATTTGGCGCTTGTGCTTGTCTGCTTGCCCCGCCAGTGCCGTTGCACGGCGCTGTAGCAATGTGGCCAAACCATGTGCCAAGGCTTCAATCTCGGACGCGAGCCCTGTGCCCTGCAGCCCGCCGATCAACGTCTCGAAGGTTTCCAGAACGATTTGATCCCGGAGCTCGTCATCATTGGGGATGATCAGATCGTCTGTGCCATTCTCGGTCAGGCCAAAGAGTTCAATCGCGTCATATGTTGTTGTTTGGTCAAGCATCTCATTTTCTCCTTAGGATGTCTCATCTGCTCCACGGAATGCGGAACATACCGACCACCCTCGTCCAAAGCGGTTCGGGTCAAGGACGCCGCAGGCGCCAGCTCTGCTGGGCCGGAGTATTTTCGGAGAACGTCATTCCAACCGGCGCGAGCGCGCGGAAAGGAGCTTGCCGGTCCACACGCCCCTGCCCCGCCGAAAATACGCAGGATCCTTGAGGCGGGCCGGTTTGGGTGCCATGCCGGAGGCTATTGTTCCACATTCAGTAGGAGGAGGATTACGTGAGGCAGGCGATACCGGCGCAGGCAAAGGCTGACGGGCCGTGCTGCGCCGATGACGGAATGGAGGAAGGCCTCATCGTAGCGTAGCAGAGATGATGGCTGACGGAATGTAGTCCTCGGCCAGGCGGTATGTCAGACTGCTCGTGCCGCAATCGACTGACGGGACACCGAACGCAACACCCACACGACTGTGTGAGATCGCGAAAGCGATCTTCAGACTTCCGACACGCGAAGCCGAGGATGGTCTGGCCGTAAGGCTTCTTTCCGAGCCGTTGTCAGAGACATAATATTACTCAAAATAGCCCTATCTAGTAACACTTAGAATAACTGGGTCATGGTCGATTTGAAATAATATTACCAAGTGGTAAAACTAGGGTTTTTTTAATTGAACCAATCCGAAGATGGCTCCCCCCATTGCAATGACGGATACCACCGCATCTGCGACCGCTTGCGTTAGAGAGATAAACAATTCCATCATTGTCAGTACCACAAATACAATGACTTAGCTAGTTTGCAGTCGTCGCCCGGCGAAGGGATCGTTACCCCTTGTGGGCCGAGACACCTCTTGTGGCTCGGGTGAGGCTCCGCCGAACTAGAGCCCAGTCAGCTTTAGCTGATCGCCCCAGCCAAACTTACTTATTGCAATCGATCCACCTGGACATGAGGCCTTTGTCGCGAAAGCACTCATGAGGCACTTCGCTGCGCTTGTAACGGGCGATGCGCTCGGCAAACTGGACCTGTTTTGAGGATGGATAGTTGTCAAACTGGCCTACGCTTGGGCGAACGGACTTTTGCGCTTCAATCCAATCGGACAAGCTGCGGCGGTCTTGCTGTGTTTCCCATGGCAGCACAATGCCCGTCTTCTGCGACAGGAACCTCGCATATTTCAGCTGCTTTTCGGTCGCGGGCAGCTGGTGATAGTCATTTGACTGCATCGGTTCGTAGCTTTGACTATGTGAATGTTGCATCTCACTCTCCATCATGCGGAGAGAATAGAACAAATAGGGAACAAAAGCAACTTTTTCTCTGCAAATGGGCGCCTGCCCCTGTCGAAACCTCCGGTTTTAAGACCGCAACGCGGTCTTCGGGCGGCCGATCGGCTCCCGGTGCCTCATAGAGGCACTTCGCGGCTTTGATGCTTTGCTGCGGTGATTGTCGTCGTAAAATGGGGAAGGCGGTTGGCCTTCCCCTTAGAAAAGCGACGGTTATTCCTGGTCACCATCGCGTTCTTTAGGTGGGAAGATGACCAGTTTGCCACTGGTTGGCGTTGCGAAGAGTTCGATGGTCATGATGGCTTTGGAATCTTCCTTTGCTGGAAAAGCGACCCCGACCCGGTTGAAGCGTGTGATGCCATCGCTGCCTTCGACGGGTGTGGTGACGTTGTAGAATGTTTTAGACATATCGTGTTCCTTTCGTTTTCGATGCAAATCTTCCACGGCCCCGCTTGTGGGCAGATGTCAGGCGCAACTTTGTCTCGCGCGGAATGGGCGCGCAGCGCACAGGGGAAAGTTGTGCTTGAAGGCACCCGCGTGTCGGCATCTGGTCCAGGGGCCGGATCTTGCATCTTCAAAAAAACGAAAGGGATGCGATCTGTCTGATTGGATATCTACGTCACCCTGATCGATGCAAAACCGGCGTTGCATCAATCGGGCTGGGGTTGCTGGCGCGCAATGTCTTTCCAAAGCCATCATGGCCATCTATGCCTCAGCGCCATTCTCCTTGCTGCAGATCATCAAAGACGGGAGACGCCTTTGATCTTCTGGGGCATCGTGATTGATGGGAGCTAGGCGGCTTCGCTTCTTTTGCTGCTGACTCCGCTGACAACCGCGTTGATGTGATCGACGGCTTTCTGCGCCTCAGCCGCGGCTTTGAAGATAAGATCCTTGTCGTCCTTCAGGGCGCGCAACCAGCTTTTCACGTAGGCCGCACTTTGATCAAAATCGGGCTGTACGCCCAACTGCACCCCAAGAAAGCACGCGCCGATCTCGGCCACCAACTCGTTGAAGGCGTACGCACGCTTGTTGCAGTTGACCTTCTGCGTATCGAGACGCTTCGGCCCGAAATCCCAGTGCACGGTCTCATGGCCGAGCACCCCATAGTATCTGGACGCTTCAAAGAACGTGGCAATAGGCGGCATGTGGATAATATCCTTGACCGGGTGGAAGTAGGCCCGTGGCTCATCGCTGGTGATGATCTCCGCACCGGTTGCGGCAAAGAACGCATCAAGCGCCGGGTCACTCTGGGTCCCCAGATCGCGGGGTGGCTCCGGGCGGATGTAGTAATCCTCGGGCAGACCCTCGATCTGATCTTGTGTGGATGCTCCCGGTTTTGCAAGTCTGCTCTGTTTCGGATTTTTGACATCGTGATCGGTATCGCTCGTGTGTCAGGCCTCTCAATGTGACACCTTCCGCCACGGGCCGTTATGGTGTTCGAGGCTTCGGTTCCAAAATCAGCGTTCCGGACTCGAAGATCCTGGACCAGAGTATGGTTTTCCCGAAGCTGAACGTATGATCAGTTAGCCCATAATCCTCTCAGAACTACTTGCTTTCACCTCAGGCGTTACGCCCTCGGCAAACTCGACCAGGTGGCTTTGTCAGGCATAGGTGACCAAGCCGCCAGCGTATTCCTCTTTCTTTGTGACCATGGCCCAAAGTGCCCGAGCCATCTTGTTGGCCAGCGCGATCGCCGCGACCTTCCACGGTTTTCTCGCCATCAGGCGGCCAAGCCAGCTTTCAGGATCAACACCTTTGGCTGCGGCCCATCGCATACAGACGGTCGCGCCGTTCACAAGAAGCCGCCTCATGTCCGACTGTCCCATCTTGTTCACCCGACCCAGTCGGGTCTTCCCGCCTGTCGAGAGCTGCTTCGGGACCAACCCAAGCCACGCAGCAAAGTCGCGGCCGCGTTTGAAGGACTCCATCGGTGGCGTGAAGGCCAGGAACGCAGCTGCATTGATCGGCCCGACACCGGGCATGGTCTGGATGCGACGGGCAACTTCGTCCTTCTTGGCAATTTCGGTCATCTGCCGCTCCAACGTCTTGATGGACTGACCGAGCTGCTGGATTTGATGATAGAACAATCGGACCGCCTCGAGCACCAGATCCGGGACACGCTCGGGGCTTCTTTCAAGCTCTTCCTCGAAGGCGAGAAGCGCTGCATGGCCCTTTGGCACGATGACGCCGTGCTCTGCGAGTTGACCGCGCAGCGTGGTCATCATCCGAGCCCGCGCACGCGTGAACGACTGGTGCGTGCGAAAGAGAATGGCCTGAGCCTGTTGTTCCTGGCTCTTCACGGCCACGAAGCGCATGTCGGGCTGCCGGACCGCCGTGGCAATAGCCGCTGCGTCGTTTGCATCGTTCTTTCCGCGCCTTACAAACGGCTTCACGTAGACCGGCGGGATCAATTTCACTTCGTGGCCCGCCTCACGAGCCGTTCGGCCCCAGTGGTGGCTCGTCGCACAGGCCTCCATTGCGACCAAGCAGGCCGGATGAGATGTCAGAAACTGCTCGAACTTGGCGCGGGAATATTTCCGATTGAACAGAATCTCGCCGTCTGCGGTGGTTCCGCAAACCTGAAAACTGTGCTTTGCGAGATCAATGGCCAAAATGCTAACGTCCTTCATGGGTGCTCCTTTCCAATTTCACTGGCTTCAATCAAGTCCAGTTTGGCACATTGCGATGCCGTTGTGGGAGGGAGCATCCACCCCATCAGCATTGAAGACGTTGTTGACCTTCGCGAAACGGCTTTGCCGGGTTTCGGTTTCTCCGGTCTCTGCGTTTTCGGCGTCACGCTCATATGTGCCGTAGTAAACCGAGCGTGTCGCCTTCTCGCCTTTCCGGACGCAGCCGCCCAGTTCAAGCGCCTGGCGGAAGGTCATCCAGCGGGATGACTGAAACCCTCGGATGCTGGCCGTGGCCCAGAGCATCAGGATGTTGATCCCGCGATACTGCTCGCCGTTGTGCCGACGCGGGAATGGAATCCCTGGTGTGTCCCCTGTCCACGGCTTGCGCCACGGCGGGGTGCCCTCTTCGATCTGGGCGATGATTGTGGCGGTGACATGAGCCTTGATGTCGATCTTCATGATCTTTCCTTTCGATGTGGTGAGACAAAAGAGGCGTCACGCTGATGCGCGACGCCTGCGGCGGTCGGGATTGATTGTGATGGGTGTCAGCCGAAGCGGCGGCCGCTCACGGCGAACGTGTATTCATTGGCGATGATGGCGGCCGCGATCTCGGTGTCTGACGTGATGTGCTCATATTCGGCTTGGAGCTGCTGGTAGAGCCATCGGGCGAGGTCGCGCATCGCGAACGTTACCGCGTCTTCTGCGTCGTCAGTGGGTGGTTGAGAATGCGTGTTGTCGCGTTCTGCGGTGATGACCATTGCGTATTCATGGCAATACCGCCCTTCATGGCCGATATCGGCGACAAGCTGATAGAAATTGCGCTGTTGCACCTCTTGCAGCCGATCGGCAATTTCATGAAGCGCTTCATCTTGCGGCGCATGGGCACGGATTGCGAGATTACCACCGCGACGGTAACGCCATGTACCTTCAAAACATGCACCATCGCCCAGATTGCAAAAACCAGAAAACCAAATGCAAGGTTCGGTCATCGTTCCCCCGCCATGCAGATTCACAGAGCGCGTCTTAGGCGCGATGCCCAGACAGTTGCAGATCATTGTGAAATCCTCATAGACCGACTGCCACCATCCGTGATGAGCGCCAAGCTGGCGATACCAGTCTCTGGCCGCTTCCCGGGCGGCGCGTGAGAGTTCGTCAAAGGTGTACACGATGGTTTCAATGACCTCAGGCATCGGCACTCTCCTCTACTTCGGGCAATGCAGGCCAGGCTTCAGCAGCATCAACCGCGCGCTGAATGCTGCCATCTTCATCGTTGAAGATGCCTTGCATCTGGTAGACTTGGTGCAAAAGGTCGGCCAGTTGGGCTTTTGCGGATTTTGTCAGGTCAGCAAGCGCGTTTGTGGCGTCGATTGCGTGTTTTTCGATCCAGATGGCGTCGTCGAAATCCCCAAGCGCTTTATAGGCGTCACGCCAACTGTCTGGGCATGGCGCGGGTCCGCTCCAATCTTCGGCACACCATGCCAGTGCGGCGGCATCGGCTCCTGCTTCCGTGGTGAATGGGCGTGCTCTGATCCCGTTGCTGTCGTCGGTAATGACAATCCAGATGCTCATAATCTTTCTCCTTGATCCGTTTCTGAACCATCTGAAGCCGTCTTTCTCTTTTCGTGGGCTGCGTCGTCCCTCTCTGCGGCGTAGATGCGGTAGGCGCTGTTGTCCCAAAGTCCGAACGCCAGATTTTCCTGATCTGCCAAGTGGCGCAGGTCGCAGAGGGCAAACATGAGTGCGTCTGCGGTGCATTCGGCGTCTGGGTATGCGCGCGCCAAAAGCTCGTTCATCTGGTCACATTGCCATCGGGTATCGGACCTCGGCTCCACATTCCCATATGTCATCGCTTCCGATTGGACGTGTTGGATGGTCAGCCCTTGTAGTGCCACATCCGTCGTACTGTCCGCATCCAACAGCCGGGCGACATCATCGTGGATAAGATCGGACTGCGCCGAGAGTGATTTCTCCGCAGGGCAGCTGTAAATCAACTGTACCGTCGCTGTGATCTCTTCATGCATTGGTCGTCTCCTTTGAAATGAAAACGCGCCCCGCTGTTTTCGGCAGGCGGCGCGCGCATGTTGCTGTTTGTGAGGGCGTTGATCAGTATTCGGAGGGCAGCAGGATCGTCATGACCCGCCGCGTTTGCGCTGGATCATCTGGCTTCTCGGAACCCGCCGCATATTGCCGGTCGTAAAGATCAATCTTGAACCAAATAATGGTATCTTCGCCGTCCACTTTGATGGTGAATGCACCAAAATCATGTTCGGCGTATGGGTCATTGTCTGCTGAGAAATTGTCGAACAGCACGATCTCGGACTGGATACGCTGCATTGTGATCGCATCAAAATCCGCGATGCCCGGCGTCATCATAATGCGGCCACGGATGCGGCGTGATTGGCCATAGCTGCGGCGGAATTCATCGTTCTGGCGGGCAATCTCACCGTGGTCAATTTGGGGGCATCGGTCATGAGCCTGCCCCCTGCCCAACTGCATCACACGCTTTCGTTCCAAAACGCGGCCAGTTCCGGATATGCTTGAGGCCTTCAGCAGCGTCTTCGATCTCGGCCGGTTTTCCGATCTTCGCTTCCCAGGCACGCAGAAATGTGTGGGCATCGCAATCTTCTTCCAGCGCGATCGTTTCGCCCGTGATGTCACGATAGGAATAGGGCGTGATGTCCTCTTCGCTGATACCGACAGCGCGCAATTCGCCGGGCGTGACCAAAAGCCAACCGTGGCTGGGATCACTGATGAAACTGAAACATGTGCGTGGTTCGGGGATATGTCCCATTGGGGTCTCCTTTGGTGTCGTGATGGATGTGCCAATGGAAAAGGGCGCCATGCTCTCGCATGACGCCCTCGGTTCGGGGTCCTAACAGGGAGGGAACTGGACCCCGGTGTTAAGCGACGCTTAGGCCGCGTCTTGCATTGGCTGCTCTGCCAATTTGATGATGTTGAACATCCCCGCTGCTGCGCCCTCGCCCTGAACGGCGTTTGCGCGGTGCTGTGACCCTGTGGGTGCGTAGAAGGACAGCGAGAAATAATCGTTGCCACGGTCGGATACCGCCTTCCATGCCGAGCCGATGCGGATGACATGACCGGATGGAGATGTCACTTCCATGCGGAAGTCGGGGTGCTTTTCATCCTGCTTGTCTTCGACAGGGATCAGCACGACATTCATGGAGAAATCGTAGCTTTCGATAATGCCTGCCAATGCGCCATCGTCGGTCAGCTCGAGGTTGCCACCAACCATGATTGGTGTCGTTTCGCCGCCAGCCAATGGAACGACTGTGAATTCGCCTTTGGGCGTTGTGTCGTTGCGCACAGCGTTCATACGCCATGTCTTGCCGTTGCGGTCCGTGACGGTGATGGCGTAGTAATCGTTGCCCGAGTTGACGCCCACGGCTTTCCACATCGAACCGACACGCAGGGCATTGCCGCGGGGTGTCCGTGCCTCGATGTGATAATCAGGGTGGTTGTCGGCATTCTTGTATGCGTTGGGGATGACCCGCAGGTCAGCGATGTCGAAGAGCAATGTTGCGATGCTCAGCTTGAAGTTTGGTGATTTTGCGATTGGTTTCAGTGTTCCGGTGATCATTTTGGCTTCCTTTGATTTGAGGTTGTGACCCACGCACATGTGCTGGATCTCTTTTCCGATCCTGTGGGATCGCCCTCGGCGAAGCCGCCTTTCACCTTTCCTGTGCTACCGTAGCCCTAGACACCATACCAGCGACGGCATTCTGCCCTAACCAAAAACGACAGATTCCCAATCACCGTCGCTTTCGGGAGCCTCTTCCTGTGCGCAGAGATGAACACCGCTGGAATGTGTACGAACATTGACCCATTCTTTCGGCCACAGGGTTACTGCAACCGGGCCAAGATGTTCAATTGGCGCGTAAATGGGAAATTCATTACCGTCATCCGTTGTGATGGTTCTCTTGGCAACTGCGCCTGGCACGACAACAAGTTCTTTTGGCATATCTTGGCTCCCCAAAGCACTGTGCACAAATGATCTTCGTATTATGATATCATGGTTTTGTTATTATGAAAGAAGGCTGGTCATATCCGTGATCACCTTGATGAATATTGCGAGCCACATCTCCGTTCCGCCGAGATAACCTGCAATGAATACACTCCCAAACCCCAGTCGCGTATGCAGCTGGGACCGTGGGAACTTCCGCAAAAAGAAGAAAGCGGCACCCGTGAAAAAGACGATGATCCATCCGAACATAGAGTATGATTAGCCGGTACCGCCGTCATCTATCAACTTTTTCAGCCTACAGATTATGAAGCTGGCTCTTGGGCGCTTGATGCATCAGTCCCAAAAAGGCGGCAGATGTGCTCCGCAGTGCGTTCACGCGGTACGCGCTTCTTGTGGTTCACTCTGATTTGCGCATGTGATGTAGTGCGGCTAGCAATCACAAGGGACACCAATATGAAACCTGACCTCAAATCCATGACGCGCAAGCAGCTCGAGAAGCTCAGCGCAGATATCGACAAAGCGCTCACGCGCGTCTCCAAGACAGAAATGAAAGAAGCCTTAGCGGCGGCAGAGAAAGCGGCCAAGGCACATGAGTTTTCGCTCGCAGAGATTGCGCCGGGTAGTCGCCCAAAGGAAAGGCCGAAGAAAATTATGGCGAAGAAGCCGAAGAAACCCGGTAGCCCCAAATACGCCAATCCGGACGACAAGACCCAGACATGGACCGGCAAAGGGCGGCGACCCGCTTGGTTCATGGCCGCGATGGAAGCAGGCAAGTCACCGGATGATCTCGCGATCTGAATGCCTAGTTTTTGCGGGTCACAAAAAGGATGAGGATCGTCTGATCTATGAGGCCTGTGGAAACCCTGACCAAGGGTTCTTGGCGACAAAGGACCGCCGCATCTGACCGTTTACAAAATGGTCTATGCTGATAGTTGGATGTTGTCCCTGCATATGAGGCCCACCATGCCGGATCTGTTTCAGGAACTCGACGCGTATCTGCAATCAGAGGGCAGTCCGCCGGACTGCCTGATGCTATCCGATCTGGACGGGTTTCTGACGGGCATTGCCTGCACGCCCGTGCCGGTGGCGAATTGGGCAGATGTGGCTTTTGGCGCGGGCGCGCGTGTTCCGCCGCGGATCATGCAACTGACCCGGAAACGGCTGAATGACATCACCGCATCCTTGTCCGCAGAACCGGGACTGCTGGAACCTGTCTTCTGGCAAGCACCTGAGGGCCATGCCATCGCCATGGACTGGTGCGAAGGCTTCATGGAGGCCGTCAAGCTCAACACAGTACGCTGGGACAAGTTTGCGCAATCGACGACCGGTGCAAAGCTTCTCATGCCGATCCTTGTCCACATGTTTGACGACAGCGGCAATTCGCTCTTTGGCATCGCACAAGAAGATATTGATCAGACGCTGGAGGCAGCAGCGGAAGCGATCCCGCAAACCGTGCCGTTGATTTATCGTGAGATGAAGATGTTAGGGTGATGCGAAAGCTTGCGATCGGTCAATGAGCGCGCCGCAGCGATCCAGAATAATGACGAGTAGTGATTTTTGGGGCCTGCACGGCCCGCACTCGGGTAACGACGATCCCAATACTTACCGTTCAGCTCTCGATTGGTCTTTCCGGACATTCAGACTGCACGCTGCGGAGGTACCAAAAGAGCCCTTGGCAGAAGTGACAATTTCTCGTTGCGCGCACTTGCAGCATGAAACTCGCCGCATAAGCTCAAACATTTGCGCCGCCATACAGCAAAGAAACCGGCCATTCGCCGACGTCTACCTTGGCCGGGACAAAGCCATTCTCCAACAACGAGAAAGGATCAAACGAAAGCCGCTCGAAGGGCGGCGCTAGCATCACTGCAAACACGCCGCATAATCAAACCAACCAGATGAGCCAAACTCTCTCTTAGTTGAGGCCGCTCTTGGTTCCAAAAACCATGACGACGGACAGTTGGTTTTGCGCATTTGATGCCTTAAACATGTCGCCCATTATTCTATCGGCGCTCCAGAAAAAACTGCATTGTCGGACGCGGGATCAACTTACAAATAACATCTGCAAACTAAAAATAGGATGTATGAATGCGCGTTCAACCAGCGAGTTATCCAAACAGGTCGTGGCAAAGCTCCAAAGCATCCATCAACACATCTACCTCATTTTTTGTGTTGTACAGACCAAAGGATGCCCTGCAAGTCGATGTTAATCCGATGTGCTCCATCAGCGGCATCGCGCAATGCGCACCTGCGCGCACGGCGATCCCCTTTTTATCAAGCACAGTCGATATATCATGGGGATGCGCCGCACCGTCCAACGTGAATGAGAAAATTGCTCCTTTGGTTGTGGAATTGCCCTGAACATTCAGCCAGTTGAGCCCGTCCAGACGGGCACGGGCGTAATCGCGAAGGCTCCTTTCATGCGCAGCAATGTTGTCCATTCCAAGACCAGTCATGTAGTCGATTGCAACGCCGAGGCCAATGGTCTGAACAATACCTGGCGTGCCTGCCTCAAATTTCATAGGTCCATCGTTATAGGTGACCAAGTCCCGGCCAACATCGCGGATCATGTCACCACCGCCCAGGAATGGGCGCATCTCGTCCAATCGGTCCTGACGGACGTAAATAGCGCCTGACCCAGACGGACCATACAGTTTGTGCCCAGTCACTGCATAAAAGTCGCATCCGATGTCTTGAACATCGACCGGCATATGAACGGCTGCCTGCGATCCGTCCACCAGCACTGGTAAGCCTTTGGCGTGAGCGCCTGCGGTAATCGCCTTTACGTCCACGATGCTACCCAGCACGTTAGACATATGCGTAATAGCCACGAGTTTCGTCCTAGGACCAATCGCATCAATCACACTTTGCGGATCCAGATCGCCATTTGCATCTACATCCACCCATTTGATCACCACACCCTGACGTTCGCGCAGGAAATGCCAAGGAACAATGTTGGCGTGATGCTCCATGATGGACAGGATGATCTCATCTCCCGCCTGCATGCGCGGCATGGCCCAGCCATAGGCGATCATGTTGATGCCTTCGGTCGTTCCAGAATTGAGGATAACCTCGTCATCCGATCCGGCATTCAGGAACCGGGCAACTGTTCCGCGTACTGCCTCATATTTCTCCGTAGTCAGGTTGCTCAGATAATGCAGGCCACGATGCACATTGGCATAATCCTCTGCATAGCCACGGGTCATGGCATCAATTACCACCTGTGGCTTTTGCGCAGATGCGCCATTATCGAGGTAGACCAATGGCTTGTCATTTACCTGCCGAGACAAGATCGGAAAATCGGCGCGAATGGTCGCAATATCGTAAGTCATGAAGTTCCTTTATGCAGGTTGCCTGCGAATACATTGATAAGCTCAACAGTGTTGGTGATACCGATGTAGTCCAGCACGCATCCCACCAAACTCTGATCTCTTCCCGCCGTGAGGTAGCGCACCTATGCATTCCTCAATGTACCAAATCACCGCACCCTTGGCGTTTAACCTCAATTCTTAGTCACATGGCGTTGCACGACGGAACAACGCTCAGATCTGGGAAGCCTTCTTTGGCGACATGCGCAAAGATCCGTCGCTTGTGTCCGGCATGATCGTTTCGGCTAGTTTCGACGCCGCACTGCTTTGAAACCCCGCCGCCCAGCGTCGCATTAAATGCATCCAACCCAAGCCCTCAGACGTAATCACAGGGAAACAATGAATACACATAGACCGAGAGGCGCATTTGTCAGATCAGTTTAAATCAACTTGGTGATTTGGCTGCTCCCACAAGCACAGAGGGATCAAAGTTGCAACACATGCGCCTTGGACATCAGAAGCAAACATCTGCGAAGAAGGCAAAGCAGGACATCGCCGATATCACGCGTTACTCGAAAATTTGGTGACCTAAAAAGCAATCGCACAAGGGCGGCATTCATGATCAAGCGGTTTTTTATCTGCGCACTTACTTTTTTAGGAACTCAAACAGCGGCGCTTGAAACCAACGCTTTATTTGAGTCCATTGATGGTGGCACACTTTCCATCGACCAGTGGCTTGGGCAGCCAGTGCTTGTTGTGAACACAGCATCGCAATGCGCCTTCACCCGACAATACCGCGGGCTTCAAGACCTTTACGATGCGTACCGCGCACAAGGGCTTATCGTTCTGGCTGTGCCATCTGATGACTTCAATCAAGAACTCGCAACCGACGCAGAGGTCAAAGACTTTTGCGAACTACAGTACGGAATAGATTTGCCGATGACGGTGATCACACATGTGAAGGGGGTAGATGCGCATCCGTTCTACGCGTCGCTCAAAGCTGAAACGGGTTTCACACCCCGTTGGAACTTCAACAAAGTGCTCATTGATGAAAGTGGTGCGGTCGTCGCAACCTTTGGGTCCAACACACCACCGCAATCGCCTGCGATTACACGGCTGATCGACGGCATGCTGATCAATGACTGAAATGGTACCCTCACGGGCTGCTGGCCTTGCCGCAATGCAGGCGTTTATTCCTGCAATGGGTCACCGATACGAGAATGGCCGCAATTATGATTACGGTCCGGGCTAGAAGCACAAAGCCGTGTCAATGTTATCACCCTACATCCGTCGCAGGCTGATCACGGAAGCAGAGGTGGTGACGGCGGCACTAGATGCACACGGGCCCGAAGGTGCTGGAAAGTTCATCGAAGAAGTGATCTGGCGTGGTTACTACAAAGGATGGCTGGAACGACGCCCGCAGGTTTGGGACAGCTATGTCCAAGGGTTAAACACAGATCTCTTGTCCTTCGAACGCGATCGCCGTTTGCGGCGCGACATAGCATTGGCAGAGACCGGTCAAACGGGTTTGGATTGTTTCGACGCGTGGGCGCATGAATTGGTTGAGACAGGATATCTGCACAATCATGCGCGTATGTGGTTCGCGTCGATCTGGATTTTTACGCTTGGCCTGCCTTGGCGACTTGGGGCTGATTTCTTCTTTCGTCATTTGCTGGATGGGGACGCTGCATCAAACACGCTGGGGTGGCGTTGGGCAGCGGGGCTACATACCCGTGGCAAGCCCTACCCCGCACGTGCGCAGAACATTACGACATTTACCAATGGTCGTTTCACCCCAGGACATGGCGACCTTGCGGAGGTTGAGCAGGGATTGGAAGCATCAGAGCCAGATGGCCTCCCGACGGTGCTGCCCTTGCGCAAAGTGCGCAAGGCACTGCCCGACGTGCCAACCGTGCTTTTGATCACGGACGAAGACTGCCTGATCGAGGATTTTGAGTTTGCCGCCCTTGATCTGCGCGGTGCGGCGACAGTGTCATGTAGTAATCTGCGGTCACCGCGTCCTGTGTCAGAGGCCGTTTATGCCTTTGAAACAGGTGCATTGGCCGATGCAGCGTTGCGTTCGCATTTAGACATCACGCATCTCAAAGCGGGTGAACCGTCGATTTTGGCAGACTGGGCGGCCAAAGCAGGGGCAACGCAAATTGTTACGCCATTCGTGACCTACGGGCCTTTGCGCGACTGGCTGAATCTAGCTGAGCCGCACCTTGTGGCACGTCGCATCACGCTCTGTGAACTTCGGCGCCCGTGGGACGAAACAATTTGGCCATATGCAACTGCTGGGTTTTTCAAAGTCAAAAAACAGATACCGCGAATCCTGGACCAAATGATAGAGATGGATCCATGATGCCGCCTCTCCACGCCCGAACGGCAGATCTGATCAGTCAGCATATGGTGTTCACAAATGAAATCATGCCTCAAGTGGTAGGTAACTGATCGGTTAACCAGCCCGTTCGTACGGATCACTGTTTTCTGCGCATCCTTCTATTTGGCGACTTTGCTTAAATTTCTGGATGAGAGGGTCGAATTTCACTGCTTGTGATCCACTTCTACAATCGAAACGAATTTCTCCCAGTTTGAAAGGCGCAAGCTTCGTGAAGGCACTCTTTTTTGGCTCAATTGGCACGATCGTTGAAACGTCGCGGCTGCAGTATGATGCATTCCATGCCGCCTTTGCGCAGCATCACTTGGACTGGCATTGGGACCTGCCGACTTACCAAGAAATGTTGAAAATATCAGGTGGTGCGAAACGCATCAGTACCTTTGCGGATAAACGCAACGAGCAGGTCGATGCGACGGCTGTCCACGCGACGAAAACGTCGTGGTTTCTTGAAAAATTACAGTCTGACGATATCAAACCCCTTTCGTACGTTGGCGTTGGCCTCAAGGCGGCTCAGGAACACGGGATAAAGACTGGATTTGTCTCCACGACCGAGAAAGCGACGGTGCGTATTATCGCCCAAAAGCTGGTCGCAGAAGGTCATCCAGATTTTGATATTATGACACATGGTGGACTTGGCTTGCCTGGAAAACCTGAGCCGGATGCCTACATTCATGCGTTTGAAACCCTTGGGATTGAGGCACAAAATGCGATTGTTATCGAAGATAACGTCGATGGGGTTGCGGCTGCCAAGACCACGGGCGCGCGCGTGGTTGGCGTGCCGGGGGCCTTTGCACAGCAGACCGATTTGAGAGCAGCGGATACAACCGTTGCCTCGGGATCAGACATTGACTGGGCAAGGTTGTTGGGCTGATTGTCTGGATTAAAATGACGTTCCAATGATCCGCGCAGAGGGTCGCAAGGCCAAGGTCCAATCGTAAAAGACGTGAGGTATTATAGTTATCTTTCGCAAGCCATCACAGACTGTTGCGAAGTTCTGCCAAATCGTTCTTGTTTAGGGTGAGCCGGACACCAAGTGTGCCACTGTCCTGATGGACCGGAAATTTCCGCAGATAGACATCAGCGGCCCGGATGTCTCTGTACTGCGCGCGCAGATGCACGATTTGGCTGATCAGCCATTCCTGTGTTTCGCGGTGCCCGGTATTGGCCAGCGTCAGAATTTCCGCGATCAACGGGTCGTAGTCGAAAACATGCGCCATGCCGTCGCCCGGGATGAGGACCTGTGTTGCGGCAACGGACAGTATTAGATCAAGAAGATGATGATCTGGTACAGGATCATCAGGGCCATATGTGCCGATCTTCGTTGGCAAAAGCATGTCGCGCAGTTCAATTTTGCTGGTCAGAGTCATATCCGGTTTAGTCCTCGGTGGCGGCGCATGTCAGCTTCGGTAAGTAGCCGCAATCGGACCTGGGGCAACGCAGGAGTTTCTGGGCATTTACGCGTCTCATGTTAGATCACCAGATGAACGGTAAGAAAACGCCTGACAGGAGGCCGGACATGTCTGACAACACCAGCCTTCCCGAACGGCTATACCTTGATTTTGACAGCTTCTTTGCTTCTGCCGAGCAGCATTTTAATCCGGCGCTACGGGACAAACCGATTGGGGTCGTCGTACTTGATTCCGCCCATACCGGCTGTATCGCGGTCAGTCGTGAAGCAAAGGCACTTGGCGTGAAAACCAATATGCCTGCACGAGAAGCAAGGGTGTTAGTGCCCAATATGATTTTTGTGGTGGCACGTCCCGATGTCTATGTCCGACTGCATAAACGCATTCTTGCCGTGATCGAAACTGTCGTTCCCATTCAACACGTCAGATCGATTGACGAAGTAGTTTGTGCATTACTGCCCAGCGAAGGGCGGCAGCGTCAGGCCCTGGCAGCGCAGATCAAGGCGGCTTTGTTACAAGAATTCAGCCCTGTGCTGACCTGTTCAATTGGCATGGCCCCGACTGAATTGTTGGCGAAGATCGCAGCGGAGCGACAGAAACCTGATGGGACGCTGGTATTGGACGTGGCGATGTTGCCTGCTGCCTTGGCCGATCTGAAGCTGGAAAAGCTGCCCGGTGTCGGCGACGGCATGCGCACACGGTTGGCTGCAGTAGGGGTCACCGACTTTTCCGCTCTTTGGGCCCTCGCGCCGAAACAAGCGCGCGCAATCTGGGGCAATGTCGAGGGGGAGCGGTTTTTGCAGGAACTACATGGCATGCATGCCCCACGTTCCGCGACCCGCAAACGCATGTTTGGCCATAGCCGAGTGCTGCCACGTGAATGGCGCAGTCCTGAAAAAGTAGAAGACTGCGCCCGCCAATTGCTCGCAGGGGCCGCCCGCAGGCTGCGGCGTACAAACCTGCGTGCGTCAAAGTTGTCGCTGTCACTTCGTAGTCAACGTTTGCGTTCAACACGCGCGAAAAGCGTTCAGGCGCAGCGGTGGCATTGGGAAAGGCAGTTTGCGCCATCGCGCGATGACCGCAGCTTTGGCCGCACGTTGGCGCAAGGGTTGGCTGAGGCGCGCGCGCATATCAAATTCAGCCCCCATGCGGTCTCTGTCATACTGCACGGGCTGGATAGCGAAGCTGATCTCACTGGGGATATGTTTGATATGTTATCTGACAACGCGGATGATCGTGCGCGGTGGGAAAAAGTCAGCGATATGATGGACCAAATGCGCGCCCGGTTTGGTGGCAAAGCCTTGTCACTGGGGGTGCATGACGCGGTGCCGGGCGGGTACGTTGGCGGTAAGATTGCGTTTGGCCGCATCCCGGAGGCGGAAGATTTCGAAGGGGCCATAGGCGAAGATAATGATACGCATTTCTGCACGTTTTAAGCTGCCGTCGGCCTATTCTTCATCATCCAGATGACGCAGTAATTCTTGGGTCAGTCGTTTCTTATAACGCCGTTGCCGCCTGCGTCCTGTCGCGGCGGTCGCGCGCCAGCCTGCGCGTTTGTCAGACACAAGTTCTTCGATATCGTCGGCAACCTCGACATTGGCGGCAGTCTGCAAAGATGTGCGTTTGGGCATGTTATCCTCTATTGCGCACAGGGCGCAGTTTGCCGCGCCAGATAAGAGACTGCGTGTTTAAGGCGGCCAGATCGGCCTTGCCTGCAACGATATCATTGCAAAGCGCCGCCGCCAGAATTGCTTGCGCATGGGTCAGGTTTTTGTAAGCCGGACGTTGCAAATGATCGTACCAAACGCCACCGCATATCGTGTCCAGCACAATGCGCTGAAAGCAATGATCATTGCGTACGGGCCAGTGCGTGTGTGTCGTGCGCGCCAGATTGGGCATCGTTTCTTTGGTCATCACGGCATAGCGTGAAACGAGATCGGCTGTCCGCGGGTCGCGATTAATCATTGTAGCTCCATCACTGACGCTAGAAATTAGCGCGCAGACATGCGTTGCAAACGCCCAATTGCCGCAGGGGCTGGGCCTCGACCTTGGACGATTTGCCGCTACCTCCCGAGATATGAAATGCTTTGATAAACGGCGGTTGCTGCGTCTTCTGAAATTTGCTTTTGGCATTGTCCGCGCCCCTGCCGGGGCAAATCGTATTTCATTGGCTGTCCTTTCTGGCGTCATTTGTCAGGTGACATTTGCGGCAGCTGTGCTGGCGATTTTCAATGAGATGTCCCAGAGTTTAGGCAATTTCCCCGCACCTTGGTCAATCCTCGCAAACGTAGCGTTGGTTCTCCAATTCCCGCTTGCGCATCATCTGCTGCTATCGGATCGGGGCATTGGCGTGTTGGCAAAATTTGCCCCAAAAGTACACGGGTCAACCCACGCCATAACCACAAATGCGATGATCGCGTCGCTCCATTGGTCACGTAGGCGACGCGAATGAAGCGGGTCAAAACGGACGGGCCGAAGGCAGAAAACAAGGACAGCCGATTTCGCAAAAGGGCGATCGCATGGGTTAGCATTTCGCTCACGTTACCAGTTGTCATTGGCAGTATGACTGCCGTCTTAATATCTTGGTTGCTCGGCTTTTAACGAGTTGCAACAGAGGTCCGGCTACGAAACGCATGCCATAGTGAAAATGCACAGCACCTCAGAGGTGTTATTTACTGGCCCGACAAACCTTCGCGTTGCCCTGATCGAAAACCTAGCTCTGAATGTCTGGTCTTCGACGGCTTGCCATCTATTTCAACTGTATCTGGAAACCTAAACAAGGGAGCTTACCAAATGGTACTTTCTACTCTCGTCAAACTGAAAACGATTGGTCTTGCACAACAGGTCGTCCTCGGAGCGTTCATCAACGGCGCTTTGATTGGCGCGACGGTTGTCGCTGGTGCTGCTATTGCAAGGGGTGCACGCCCGGGCACAGGCGGGCTTTGCGACCAGTCAAAAAATCAAAGTTCCTCTGGAGCCGATTAACAGATCAAGCTCAGCGTGCTATCCCAATGTATGAGCGCGCAGGCCCAAAACTGATAGACATTTCCAATTTGGATCGAAATCGTAATCTGCCCGGCACTCCATCTTAATACGCACTGGTACTTAATTACGATTGAGAAATACAGTCGTGAAGTGATCGTTATGCAGTGATGCCGTATCCTCAGTTATGAGGCTGTTTACAGGGAATTGATCGCACAGTTGGCGGTTGCATCTGGCCATCTCATTAGCGCCGCCGACTAAATCCTCGCCAGCACATTTCCGTGAAAGTAGAGCAAAGATCGTTGGGGAGACTACAGAAGTGCATGTGGCGTTTCTGAAGGCTCAGTGGACTCCACCGCAAAAGTCCCCACATCACACGTTTTACCCGGCGCTGCGCAGCGCGACGGAACGTCGCGACTGCCATCCGGTGCATGAGTTTGGACGTAAAAATTAAAGAATGAAGAAAAAAAGGGGTCAGAAATGACTTTCGCCGCTGAAAAACTGGAAATTACTGGTCAGGCAGAGATATGCGCTGTTTTGAACACGGCCCTCGCCGAGACGACCGTTGCGACAATGATGGCACAAAACTTCCACTGGAACGTGACAGGCATGAACTTTGCCTCGCTGCATCAGCAGTTTCAGGAAGTCTACGAGGATCACTTTGCCGGGCAGGACGATCTGGCCGAACGGATCAAGGCCCTTGACGGGCATGCCGATGGTAATCTCGCACGCATGCTTGAGCGCTCAAGCATCGCGGAACCTCAAGGAACGTCGACGCCCGTGGACATGATTGCCGCGCTTTTGAGCGCTGAAGAGACGCTGGCGGCAACTCTTAAGACGTCCGGCGCGTTGGCAGCCGACCACGGCGACACGCTCACGGAAGATCTGTGCATCGCGCGCGGACATGCTCATGAAAAGTTTGCCTGGGTGCTACGCGCCCACCTGCGCTGATCACAGCCGCAGACGGACACACCCAAACCCCTTGGCCTATCGCAGCCCAAATGCCATTCGCGCTTAGGCATCGTCGCGACCAGCCGACACAAGGAGAAATCAAATGTTAGACGCAACCAACGAAAACACCCTTTTGATCGTTGAAGACGACGATGTGCTGCGGGATAGACTTGCGCGTGCTATGGAAAGGCGCGGTTTTGACGTACGCGTGGCGAGGTGTTTGTCAGATGCAGTGGATCAGGCCAATGCCGAATTGCCGCGCTATGCGATCGTCGATCTGCGTTTGCAGGACGGCAGTGGCTTGTCCCTTGTAGAGATGCTTGAAGAACGCGATCCAAACATCCGCGCAATTATTCTCACCGGCTACGGGAATATTCCGACTGCCGTTGCGGCAGCGCGTATCGGCGCCATCGACTACATTGCCAAGCCTGCAACAGCCGACGAAATCGTAGATGCGCTCATCAGGCCGAGAAACGAACATGCCCCGGCTCCAACCAACCCAATCGTGCCCGAAGACGCCCGCAAAGAGCATATCACGCATATCTTCCATGAAATGAACGAAAACGTATCGCAAACGGCTCGATCCTTGGACATGCATCGGCGGACACTCCAGCGCCTGCTCAAACGGTACGAGATCGTCTGAGATGCGACAGGCAAAGACCAACACGATCATTATGCAAGCCAACGGTGAAACACCCGCCAAGGCGACCGTCTACTTTGATGGTGCGTGCCCGTTATGCACGGCGGAGATAAGTCACTACAAGTCGCAAGTCGGCGGAGATCAGATCTGTTTTGTTGATGCTTCCCAGGCGAATGCACAGCTTGGCCCAGACCTGAACGTGGACGCCGCGATGCGCCTACTCCACGTGCGCCTGCCTGATGGGACGCTGGTGTCGGGCGCGCGCGCCTTCGCTATCATCTGGCAAACCCTGCCGGGTTGGCGGTGGGCGGCACGGATTGCCCGAATACCCGGCGTGACACCTCTTTTGGAGCTGGGCTACCGCCTATTTCTGCCGGTTCGGCCTCTGCTGTCCAAAGGGGCTTCGTGGTTTGTTGCCAAGCCGATGTCACAGCACGGACCGGACCGTTAGCGATGGCATCAGAGACCCATTTCCAACGGCTTCAAACCCTTGTGCGCGGCGCATTGGCACCGCCACCCGGGGCGAGCCGCATCGCTTTGGCGCTGACCTTCGGCGTGGCTCTGCATCTGATCTTTGCGGTGGCCGTCGTGGCGATGATCCTGGCGATGTATTTCGGGATGAGCCGCAGCTTGGGCAGCGTCCCTTGGCCGTACGCAATTGTGGCCAACGCCCTTCTCATCCTGCAATTTCCGCTCGTGCACTCGCTTCTGCTGACTGGTCCCGGCGGGCACGTCCTGCGGCGTTTGGTTCCGGGTCCTCATGGGCAGACCCTCAGCACGACAACCTACGCGCTGGTCGCGTCGCTCCAGTTGCTGGCCCTATTTGCCCTTTGGACGCCCTCTGGCGTCGTCTGGTGGCGCGCCGAAGGCGCGGCGCTCTACGCGGTGACTGCGGTTTATACGATTGCCTGGGGGTTATTGATCAAGGCAAGTTGGGATGCGGGCGCGGAAGTCCAATCTGGCGCATTGGGCTGGATGTCCCTCATGCGCAAGACCACGCCAAAGTTCCCCGATATGCCCACTGGCGGTCTGTTCCGCATCATCCGACAGCCAATCTACGTCGCCTTTGCGCTGACGCTGTGGACCGTGCCGACATGGACCCCGGACCAACTGGCGCTTGCGATTGGCCTGACGGCCTACTGCCTAGCAGCCCCCAAGCTGAAAGAACGCCGGTTTGCGGCCCGATACGGCGACCGCTTTGAAAGCTACAAGCGTCAAGTGCCTTACGCAGTCCCAGCAATTGGAAAAAGTATACGACATGACTGAGAAAACCCGTAATGACCTGACCATTTATGATGACGTCGCCACCAATTGGTGGTCCGATGACATCCGCTGGGTCCGTACGCTCAAAAACCTCGTACCGGGCTAGCTCGCGTGGTTCGACAAACACGTCGACTGGAACGGTTTGAACGTTCTCGATCTGGGATGCGCCGGGGGTTTCATGGCCGAAGCGCTTGCCGTACGCGGTGCCAAGGTCACAGGGATCGACCCGGCGGCACAAGCGGTCAATGTCGCGCGGGTCCATGCGGCCGAGGCCGGACGCGAAATCCAATACGACGTTGGGGTGGGAGAGGAACTCCCCTATGACGACGCAGCCTTCGACGTCGTTGTCTGCGTCGATGTACTGGAACATGTGGACGACGTGACCAAAGTCCTCGCTGAAGTGGCGCGGGTTCTCAAACCCGGTGGCCTTTTTCTGTTCGACACGATCAACCGCAATTTTTTGTCGCGTTTTACGACGATCACCATTACCGAAGATACCCTTGGCCTACTGCCCAAAGGCACGCACGATCCGGCGCTTTTCATTCGACCCGCAGAGCTGCGTACCGGACTAGAGAAAGCGGGCCTTGTGTCCGGTCCGATGACGGGCCTTGGACCTCGGGGACTGAACCGTAACGGTGATTTCACCTTTGGCCCGCTTCCGATCCGAACCGTGATCTACATGGGCATCGCCCGCAAACCGGGGAACCACTGATGATTGAAATCACCCTTCTGGTCACCGCGCTGCTGTTTGGCGGTATGGTGCTCTATTCTTTCGGCTTTGCTGCCTTTGTCTTTAACGCACTTCCGCCCGAAACCGCAGGCCCGCTCATTCGACGCGCCTTTCCGCATTTCTATCTGTTCGTGTTGGCCAGTTCGGCAGTTGCAGCGGCCATTGCATTTGCGTTCGATCCCGTTTCAAGCGCCATTCTCATAGCTATAACGGTCACGACGATCCTCGCGCGCCAAGTCCTCATGCCCGCAATCAACACCGCCACCGATGCGGGTTCAAAAACTCGGTTCAATGTCCTGCACAGTCTTTCGGTTGTGATTACGCTGGCGCATATTGGCGCTGCCGCTATCGTGCTTATCCGGCTTGCGGGATCCTGACGCGAGGGATCTTTCTTAAACTGGATTCTGTGCGCTTAAGCAAAAAACATCAAACCACCATCGGCATCGTAAATGGGCCGTATGCGCAACCGATTCAGGAACGGTGATCCGTCTTTACGATAGTTCAGGATATCGATGGTAAAACGTGTCTCCGCCTTCAGACCCTGGCGAATTGCCTCTATTGCATGAGGACTGGTCTCTGGTCCTTGTAAGAAGCGGCAGTTGCGCCCAATGGCTTCTTCCGGTGTATAGCCGGTCTGATCTTCGAACTCATCGCTCACAAAAATCATCGGGTTGTCAGAAACAGACGGATCCGAAAAGACCACGCTCATTTCAACTTCGTCGTCTTCCAGAAGCGACCTGAGGTAAGATTGATCAATTTCAGAGTTTGACATGGAATTCCCCTTCGCAGGAAATCACTTAACGAACAAGTTCGCCTACCTTGTACTCATCCGCACCGGATTGGCCAGAGGCTGATATCAACTAACTCTGCTTCAAGAATCTGAGTCAGCTTACCGGTGCGCTGCATTCCGTCGGTTACGACCAGCGGGGCCGGTCTGATTAGCTTTGGAGCCAGAAGGTTTGATCCAATCAGGCCACTGCTGCGTACTTATAAAGGTAGAAAAAATTGTAAATCAGCTTTAAGATGGAGGATCAAGGCAATGTTAACTAATGCGAGAAACCACGTCTGTTTTACGTGGAACTTCATATTCGATCTCGAAGTAAGCCCGCTTCGTAACATACCAGACGTCGCAACCCGGCATTACGTGTTCCAAGTGTTGGGCGCAATGTGGGCTGTGGTGGCGTCGGTCGCTATCGGAAGCTACACGTTTTTTGCCGCGAGCTTGATTGGTCACTCTGTCCTGATTGCAGCTGCTGCGATTACTGTCGCAACCTTCACCACGGCTGCGACGAAACCCAATGTCTTTATGCATAATTCCGGTCGCAGAAACGATGGTGAACATGAGTAGGCTTGTTTCATAAGCGCTTGAAGAGAAGTTAAGGAAAAAAAGTGGGAAAGTTGAGCTTGGTAGGGTTTACCCTGACGATAAGCGTGATTGGAACGGGTGCCGCGGCTCATGTGAATTGGTTTGTCGAGCGTGACGCAGAACCTCTTGTCAATGTCAGTTTAACCGACCCCATTTTCCTGGTGTGGATATGCCTCGCGTCGATGATGGTTCTCTTCTCCGTCTGGATTGACGGGAAATTGCCTACGCTTCGCGTTGCAGAGAGCAAGCTTCGTCACGATTTCATGGAGATTTTGCGCGTCTTCACGGGGATGAGCTTTCTTTTGACCGCCTATGAAGGGTCTCTGGTCGCGCCACACAAGGTTGCGGACGGGACATTCGGCCTTGCTCTTGTCGTGATGCAGGCCGCCATTGGTATCATGCTGATCGCCAATCGGTGGATCAAGACTGCGGCTGTCATGATGTTGGTTCTGCACGCCGGCTGTCGCAATGAAATTCGGTCTGTTTCCCGCACTTGAATATGCGATCATTATCGGGATCGCGTTCTTCTTGCTGCTAAACTCGATCGAGGATGAGGCACGCCGGGATTGGCTGAAACCGTATTCAGTAGATGCGTTGCGGATTTGGACGGGAATTTCACTTGTGGCTCTGGCCGTGGGAGAAAAACTGGCTCCCTCGGCATTGGGGCAGGTTTTTGTTGCGCAGTATCAATGGAACTTCATGCAAGCCCTCGGCTTCAACGTCTTCGACGATCGCCTGTTTGTCCTGTCCGCGGGCATGGTCGAAGCCGTCATCGGGATCGTACTAATCCTTGGCACGACAGTCCGCCTCGCGGTTTTGGCCTTGTCCGTCATAATGGCGATATCGAACATCGTTTTCATCGTCCAAGGCAACAACGAAGCCGCGCTTGTCGAATTTATCGGACATATGCCGATCATTGGCATAGCCCTGCTCCTTTTGTTGTTGGGGTATGGCCAAAGGCTGAAAATCACGCACGCCTTTTCGCAGCAGCAGGCTATTTCGAGTAGCGTATGAATGTGGACGTCTGACGCCACAACCGCCAAAACAGCCCATACCGACTTAGAAGGAGTATAGACATGAGCAATGCTAATAGTCTTGGGAACGCAACGCATGCGGACGTCAAAAGCCAACTGAGCCCGGCCACGCCAAGCCTGGACCGCCCGTGGGACTCCTTGAAAGAAGTCCTTCGTCGCGTGAATGTCCGACAGGGCGACCGGGCCACACATCGCGCCTATCATAGTCTTTACGAAGACATGCTGAATTGAGCGCACTGATACTCATAATGGGCGCGACCTCTGGCATCGGCGCGCTGGCCGTTACGGAAGCTGTCGGTCGCGGACTGCCCGTGCGCGCCTTTGCGCGCAGCGCTGACAATCTTGAGAAAACCGATTTGATTGAGCCGTTTGCTGGGGACGCGCGATCAGCAGACGATGTGACGGCAGCGCTCGCCGGTGCCCGCGCGGTGATCTACACGCTGGGTATCAAGGAACGGCTTGCGATGCTCTGGGAGGAAGAGGCGCTCTTTTCCGATAGTACGCGTGTGCTGATTGAGGCGATGAAAGACAGTGACACCAAGCGATTGGTGGCGGTAACTGGATTTGGTGCGGGACGTTCTCGAAGTGCAATGAGTTCGATTGAACGTCTTGGTCATCGGGCCATCCTGGGCAGGCCCTATGCCGACAAGGACCGGCAAGAGGCGATGATTATGGAAAGTGAAATCGATTGGACGATTGTTCGGCCAGTTATTCTGACCAATAGTGCGAAATCACGCGGGCTTGAGGTGCTGCGCGATCCATCAAGTTGGCGAAACGGATTGGTCTCACGGCGCAGTGTCGCATGCTACCTTGTTGATGCCGTGGAGGATGGCCTCGACATCGGCGCGGATGTCGTGCTGACCCGTTGAAAGCTGGCGTTTGCTGTTGCCTCTGCCGGACAGTATCGCGATGGAAGTATTTTACTCAGGGACCATGTCCAAATCAATGTCAGACCTTATCGCAGAAAACGTTCAGGTTTATCCACGACCGCCAGCCCTGGAACCGGTGCCGCACCGCCTGCGCGTCGTGTTGAATGGTGAAACTGTCGCTGAAACGACCCGTGCTTTGCGGGTCCTTGAAACCCATCATGCGCCAACCTACTACATTGCGCCTGAAGACGTGGAGGCCGCGTTGATCGCGACGCGCCGCACCACCTTTTATGAGTGGAAGGGGCAGGCAGCCTATTTCAATGTGCGGGCAGGCGACAAGACGGCGCACCGCGCAGCGTGGAGCTATCCGTCCCCATCCGCATCCTTCAGCGCTTTGGCCGGACATGTGTCTTTCTACGCTGGCGCGATGGATGCATGCTTTGTTGGTGCAGAGCGCGTCATTCCGCAGCCCGGCGACTTTTACGGCGGGTGGGTGACGGGGAACCTACAAGGGCGTATCAAGGGCACACCGGGGACCGAGCATTGGTAGGGCCGACCGCCAAAACGGCTGTCATCGGCGCAGGTATGGCTGGTCTGACCTGCGCGCGGGAATTGATGCAGCGCGGCGTAGATGTGGTGGTTTTTGACAAGGGTCGGGGACTGGGCGGCAGGATGGCAACGCGCCGCGCGGAGGGCGGTTTCCAATTTGATCACGGTGCCCAGTACGTTACACCGCAAAGCGATGGCTTTTCCGCGATGTTGAAGCAAGCCGAAGCCGCTGGTGTCGTGGCACGCTGGCCGCAAGATCGTGAAAAACCGGCGTATGTCGGTGTCCCCGGGATGACCGGCTTGGCAAAGCATCTGGGAAACGGCCTGACGATCCGAAAAGAAACCCGCATAGAGAGTATCGTGAAATCGAATGGTCGCTGGAAATTGATTTGGCAAGGCGGCGATGAGACGTTCGATCGGGTGGTCATCACCGCGCTTGCGCCTCAGATCGGCGCGCTCTTGCCCGACGCGCATCCCTTCAACGCCTCCCTGAAAACGGTCGAAATGACACCGTGTCTGACGCTGATGGTCGGACTGCCCGGTGATGTTGAACTGCCCTTTGTGTCGCGCCGCGCTCCGGAAGCGGACCTAAAGTGGATTGTGTGTGACAGTGCAAAGCCGGGTCGGCCGGATGCGACGTGCATTGTCGCGCATGCCAGCCGCGATTGGAGTATGCGGCATCTGGAATTGGATCGGGACGCTTTTGCCAAACTTATGCTGCCGCTTCTGTGCACGGCACTTGGTATCAGTGCTGTGATCACTCCGGCCTATTTGTCAGGACACCGTTGGCGGTACGCGTTTGTGTCCCGACCGCTCGGGCGTACCTATCTAGCCGACGAGGAGGAGACGCTATTCGCTGGTGGCGACTGGTGTCTTGGTGCGAAAGCCGAAGATGCCTGGGTTAGTGGGCAGGCCATTGCAGCGACGATCGCAAAACGGGTCTGATTTAAAATGACGCATAGACGAGACTAATGCGTCTCCCGGATTGACCGCACTGCCATTTCCAAGATAGCCTTGACTTGTCAGGGGCGCCGAGAGGCTGAGATGCACCCTTTGAACCTGAACCGGATAATGCCGGCGGAGGGAGGCAAAAACAGACCTAGTCGGTCTGTACCGTCTTTCCGTATCAAGCGAAAAGGAAAGATCGCATGCAACCCAATGCAGCCCTCGACGCGTTACGAACGCAATCGCCGCTTGTCCACTGCATCACGAACTACGTCGCCATGAACATCGCTGCGAATGTCACGCTGGCTGCAGGCGCATCGCCTGCCATGATCCATGCGCCTGAAGAAGTTGCGGATTTTGCCCTGATCGCAGGGGCTTTGACAATCAATATCGGCACTTTGTCCACCCCTTGGCTGGAAAGCATGAAAGCCGCCGCCGTCGCAGCAAATGCGGCCAAAGTGCCGTGGGTGCTGGATCCCGTCGCCCATTTCGCAACGCCCTATCGTGCCAAAGCAGCCCTTGATCTTCTTGCGATCAAACCCAGTATTGTTCGAGGGAATGCGTCGGAAATCATCGCTCTCGCAGGCGGAGCCGGGTCTGGCAAAGGCGCCGACAGTGGCGATCGCGTGAGCGACGCACAGCGTTCCGCCCGGGCCCTTGCAGTGCGCCATGACTGCATCGTGGCAGTCTCAGGCCCGGTTGATTTCATCACCGACGGCAAACGAAGCGCAAGTATCACCGGTGGTTCGGACATCATGCCAACCGTGACAGCCTTGGGATGTGCGCTAACAGCTTTGGTTGGTGCCTATGCTGCCATAGCACCCAGGTTCGAGGCGACAATTGCAGCGTTCGTGCACTTTGCTGAAGCGGGGGAGCGGGCAGGTGCTGAAACATCGGGGCCCGGCAGCTTTTCGGTCGCCTTCTTGGATACGCTTCACGCGCTACAAACCGGTGATCTTCTGGAGACGCGTGTGTCATGGAACTGATTCCACGCAGCCTTCGGTTGTATCTGGTGACGGACCCGAACCTTTGCCCCGGACCTGCGTTGATCGAGACGGTCGCAGCTGCGGTTCGCGGCGGCGTCAGCTTTGTGCAGCTGCGCGACAAGGAGGCCTCGACCCAAAGCCGCGTCGAAGCCGCGCGCGCGCTGAAACGCGTATTGGCAGGCAAAGGCATTCCACTTGTCATCAACGATGATCTTGAGGCAGCGGTCGCAGCAGACGTGGATGGTGTGCATATCGGCCAAGATGACGTCATTCCCGCATTCGCGCGGAAGCGTTTGGGACCGGACAAGATCATCGGCCTGTCTTGCGAGACGCCAGAACAGGTCGTGTCAGCAGACCCTGACCTTGCTGACTACCTCGGCCTTGGCACCGTTTTTCAGACTACGACCAAGGCGGATCACAAGCCAACGATTGGCCTGTCTAGTCTGGCCGAAATGGCGCGGTTGGCGCGGTTGCCAACAGTGGCCATTGGCGGATTGAAGCGCGAGCATGTGGCCGATGTCCTGCGGGCCGGATGCAACGGGGTCGCCGTGGTTTCCGCGATTTGTGGTCAACCCGATCCGGAACGCGCAGCGCACAACCTCAGCCATGCTTTGAATACAACAGCTGGACTTTCGATATGATCAGAAACGTTCTGACCATTGCTGGTTCCGACCCTTCCGGGGGTGCTGGTGTCCAGGCTGACTTGAAGGCCTTTGCAGCCAACGGGGTGTATGGATTGGCGGCCATAACGGCTTTGACCGCGCAGAATACCCAAGGCGTCAGCGGCGTCGAATTGATCGCACCGTCGTTCGTCAAGGCACAGATCGCCGCCGTTTTTGCCGACGTCCGCATAGATGCCGTTAAGGTCGGCATGATCGCAACCTCAGAGATCGCAGTAGCGGTTGCGCAGGCCTTGTCTAATCATCAAGACATCCCAATCGTGCTTGATCCGGTGATGGTCGCTAAAGGTGGCGCGCCGCTGTTGCAAGACGATGCGATGGAGGCATTGCGCGTGTCACTGTTGCCCCTGGCCACGGTCTTGACCCCAAACCTGCCAGAAGCCGCGCGTCTGCTGAACCGACGCGAAGCTGCTACCCGCGACGCAATGGCCGCCCATGCACGCGATCTGTCGGATTTGGGTCCAAATGTCACGCTGGTGAAAGGCGGCCACCTGAACGGGGACCAAAGCCCCGACGTTCTGTGGGATGGCATACATCTCCACTGGTTCGAAGCTGCGCGCATGCAAACCAGGAATACGCATGGCACAGGCTGTAGCCTGTCGTCAGCGATTGCAGCGCAGCTCGCCAAAGGTCTGGTGCCAAGTGCGGCCGTTGCCGCAGCGAAGCAGTACATCTCAGGCGCGATTGCTGCGGCTGATCTCCTGACAGTCGGACGAGGTAACGGGCCGGTCCATCATTTCTACAGTCTTTGGAAGGAAAAAACATGAGTAAGGCCCTAAAGGAACAGACCGTCTTGGTGACAGGCGCGGGCCGGGGATTGGGTGCCGCAATCGCGCGGGCATTCGCCCGAGAAGGTGCGCGGGTGGTGATCAACTATCGCAACAGCAAAGCGGCTGCAGAAGAACTTGCGACTGACTTGGGGGATCGTACTGTTGCTTTGCAGGCCGACGTACAAGATGCCGACGCAGTAAAGCAGATGGTCAAGCATGCAGAGAAGGCGGTTGGCCCGATTACGACCTTCATTCACAACGCCTTGGCTGACTACAGCTTCAACGGGGATGCGCGGTCCACCGTCGAGACCCTAAGCGCCGCTGAAATGCTCTCGCAACACAGCACTGCGGTGCTTGGCGCGCTGAATGTCATCCAAGCCACCGCTCCGGGGATGGCAAATTCGGGCTTTGGGCGGGTTGTCACGATCGGCACGAACCTCTTCCAAAACCCTGTCGTGCCCTATCACGACTATACCTCCGCGAAGGCCGCTCTGCTCGCGTTGACGCGCACCATGGCGGCCGAGCTCGGGCCAAAAGGCATTACGGTCAACATGGTATCCGGGGGTCTGTTAAGGACGACCGATGCCAGTGCTTCAACACCGCAGGAAGTCTTTGACTACATCGCGGGCGTTACGCCCCTGCGCTCGGTGGTGACCCCGGAAGAGGCCGCAGACGCGGTCTTGTTTTTTGCGAGTCCCTGGGCACGCGCTGTGACTGGCCAAAACCTCGTCGTTGACGGAGGTTTGGTGTTCGGGTGAGATGGAGAAACTGTGACGGAAGAGCCAATGCAGGATGCCTACCGTTTCCGCGTCTCGATGATTGCTAAGGGTCGAAGCGAAAGGAAGTTTTAGATCCGGGTTTTTTCTTATCTTTGAACGACCGGTTTGGTGATAGCATGTGCGAAGCAGCAGTCATGACGCCGCACCTGCAAAATAGTGCTGCGTGAGCAAAGATGGAAAAACCAAGATTGGGTTTCCCGCGGTCTGGCCGTAGCGGCAACTTGCGGCGGATGGCCGAAGAAACGCCAAAGTGGGTGATGCTGCGCTCTGTGCGATTGTCGGGTTCGGGCGGAAACCGCTATAGTCCCCGATTGAGGGCTAGTCTGTGTGAACGTGCTCTCAATGGCGTTGCCTCATAGCACGCCTTAGGAGCAGCGTGCTTACAAAAACCAGGATCAAAGCGGCGTAAATGCTGAGAGCCAGTCCGCCGAAATGGTAAACCACATAGTACGTGTCCGATGTCTTTGGCGAAGGCATCAACAGGTCGGCAATCCACAAATGATAGACAAGAATGCCAATCCAAATCAGCAGCCAAACTAGACAGGATACTTGGATGAGCTTTAACGCGCGTAGGACCATACTTGAAGCAATGCACTTGGCGGATATGAAATCAAGTGTCCCAACCGGCGAGTTCTGTTCTAAGCAGGCCGCTGACATGATAATCTGTTGGCGCCAGCATGCGGGGGCGGCTCATGTCGCCCGAACGCTGGACCGGACGTTCGCTCGATAAACCTGGATGATTGCTGGGTCCGCAGACTCCCAGTCCGCCGTCGCCCTGATTTCGCGTCCGCCGCGAACGGCGGGTTTGACGGACCGCACCGCAGCATCCGACACTCCGAACGGACGGCGGCTTTGGGTAGACTCGAATGCGGCACAACCGGCTCGGCACCGCGGATGCTGCATTGCCTTCGATGGCAGCTCTGAGCCCCAAAGCAGAGTGCGACGCCCGCATCACTCTATCGTCACGGTCCGCTCGCAATCAATCAAAGTAACGTACCAACTGCCGAGCAGTGCTAAAGATATCAATCAGCGTATCTATTGCCGTATCTTCAAGCAGCAGTCCGTCAGGCAAATCATGGCGGCATCCTAGACCAACCATTTTCAAATAGGGTGCGACTGGATGACTACTTTCAAAACCATCCGGAACTATGTCGAACGCCTTGCGTGTCACCACGCCGTCCGGAAAAGTCTCTTTGAACTCCGTATCGGTCAAGATATCGGCCAAGCCTTCGGGGTCATTAATCAGGCGCTGGCGAAGCCTCGCAAGGGCAACCTTAGATGGCTGGAAAAGTGCGGCCCCCGCGTAACAATTCTCTGGCTCGATGTGCAGATAATAACCAACGCTTTCTGAGAAATCACCGGCATTGGCAAATACATCCACATCGGCGCGGAAAAAGCACGCCCAACACGCTCACGTGGTTCCTGAAAGAACTTTGTGTAGTTTTGCTTTGGTTTAACCCGCGCTTGCGCGACGTAAGGATCAAAGCGATCAGCATAGTCGTGCAATGTAATGGCTATGCCGGTGAAATTATGCAAAGCATCGTCACGTTCGGCGCGATGCTCATCCATCCATGCCTTGCGATTATTCGCTGCGAGATTGGAAAGGAACGCAAATGTTTCTGGCTCTACCATAGGTTAAATTCCTGTTTCGCTGTTTCAGTGTGCCTATCGCTGGTAGCGAGGCAGTAACACGCTACCTCCTAAGAGGAACATACTTAACCAGGAGCATCACCATGCCAAAAGAAGCTGTACGCCCCGGAAACCGCTTGATGGACCGCCCGGAATACAAGTCAAAACAGAAGCCTTTGACCCGGTCATCGGATACAACGGTCCTTAATGCAGTGTCCGCGATGGCGGAAAAGAACTATGGCTCTGTAATTGTTGTCGACCCCGATAACAAAGTCATCGGCGTGGTGACAGAGCGTGATGTAATGAACAAGGTCGTTGGCAAGGAACTAGATCCCAAAACCACGCAGCTATCCGCTATTATGACAAAAGATCCACGGGTGGCGCGGGAGTCGGATGATTTGCTTGATTGGCTCCGGATCATGTCCAACGAACGGTTTCGGCGCTTGCCAGTGGTCGATGATGATGGGCGCATCACTGCCATATTCACCCAGGGTGACTTTGTGTCCTACACATGGCCTGACTTGATCTATCAAATGAAGTCGATTGCGACAGCGACGGTCATCAAGAATTGGCCCTGGTTCCTGATCGGGGGCGGTATCACGCTCTATTCTATCGTCATGGTCATTGTGATCGGTCTAGTCAATTGATCAAGAAGTTGGTGAACGCATAGCTGTGCGTTGCCATCTTTAATGCGGGTAGCGGTGTAGCTACCTCCGGCTTGGCTTGAGCGGTGAGAATTATACCCGCCCATTTTCACGAGATGCCTAGCAAAAAACTAGAAAGGAGCAGAGCTGCCGTTCGTAGCCGACGCAGCCAATGAATCGAAAGAGCCCACACCGGGCGTCTTGATTTCTCGCTGCGCGCGCTCGCAGCATAAGAAATGCCGCATAAGCGAAAAATTCAGCGCATTATGCAGCATAGGAATCGGCCATTCGTGCAGGTCGCAGCGTGGATCAAGCGTCGAAGTCAAAAGTCGGCGTCATCTCCACCGCTCGCCGTTCAAAATTGAATGGCAGCAGTCAACTCACTCTAGCGTGTTGCGTTCTACCAATCGTTTGTGCCGTCTCGGCTTTCAACCAGTTTCGGAGAAGCGCTGTGACTGGGTCTTCTTGCATGTTGGGATGCTCGGATATCCAGTAGTCATCGCGACCAGGAAAAGTAGCCGTTCCGATTTGAACCAGATCACCGCGCTGCAAGGCGTCACAACAAAGCACATTGTCACCGATGGCGATACCTTGTCCGGCCAAGGCGGCGCGGATTGCAAGCGCGCCGCTTCCCAGAACGAAACCTTGGTCGTACCGGAGAACCTTTTGTGCGCGCAAGAAGGTATCCCACCAGTAGGTGTCGACATCGTGGAGAAGACAGAGTGTTTCGAAAGGTTTCGCCGAAGTTTCGAGGAGTGAAGGGCTCACAACGGGAAAAACAGTAAAGCCGCAGAGGCGCTCGACAGAGGCGGCATCCGCACGTGGATGCCCATACGTGATTGCCAGATCGCTTTGCGGCTTGTGCCGCCCCGGGATAGTTGGAACGAATATCACATCGGTATCGGGTATTTCGGCCTGCAGTCGCAGTAGCCTTGGGGCCAGCACAAGATCGAGAAATTCAATATCAACTTCGACCGTAATCGCTCGACGTGCCGACAGACCTGAAGCTTCATTGAGCCCAGCGTCAAGCAATGCCAGAACACGCCGGGCGACTGGCAAATACGCCCGACCAGCTGCTGTTACGACAACCGAACGATGTCTCCGAGAAAAAAGGGCTGTCTCTAAACGGTCTTCGAGGCTCGCCATCTGCTTGCTGACCGCTGCCTGCGTGACGTTCAGTGCGTCTGCCGCACCAGCAAAGCTTTCTCGCTCCGCAGCTTCCACGAACATTCTTAACGCGGTTGGAGAAGGTAGGGCTCGCATAGCGCTGCATAACCAAATGGAAGGCGAGAGGCCAGAAAAATCTCTTTTGACCTACATTTGTCATGTCTCTAGCTATTCAGACAATGACCCAAAAAACCTCTAGTATTAGCTGTCGGGCAGCTGTTGGCATGGACCGCGCTCTCAACTGGGGCGAACTTCTCGCCGATGGCAGGGGACTTCGTATCAGCGCGGTCCTTGCGGTCATTGTTTTGCACGCTGGCGGAAACTATGCCGCCGTCACGCTTGCACCGGCGATGGTTGCGGAAGTGGGCGGCGGGGAACTCATCGGTGCTTTGACCGCACTCTTTAACATCACAACGGTTCTTGCGGCAGCAGCGAGTGGCCCGTTGGCCGCGCGATATGGCATGAAATGGCTTTGGTGGATCATGACGGGACTGGCGTTGTCTGGTGCGCTGCTTTCAGCCGCTGCAGGTACCATGTTATGGATCGCGGTTGGTCGTGCCGTTGCCGGTTTTGGAGGCGGCGGTCTGCTCGCTCTCGGATTTGTCGCTCTGCACTCGGAAACAAGCCCGGCTGCGTTCCCCAAAATCTCGGCAATATCTGGCGCGTTCTGGATCGGAGCTGCGTTTTCTGGTCCGTTGGTCGGAGGCCTGTTCACGGATTTCTTAGGCTGGCGTCCGGCGTTCATTGTCTTTGGCGTTGGTATGCTGATTTACGGATTTGCCAATGCGAGAACCATGGCAAGGGTCGAAACTGAGCGCAGCACAGAACGGTTTCCAATAACGTCGTTTACGGCCTTTGGCATAGGAATTGGGCTGATAAGCTTCGCGCCCCAATTCGACCGCGGCGCTGCGGCGCTTATCGCTTTCGTTGGACTTATCGCACTCACTGCAGCTATCTGGCGTGAAAGATCACATGTGCCGCGCATGTTCCCGAAACGCGCTTTTCGACTCCGAACGATGCAGGGAAGCGCGATTGCGGCAAAGACAGTTCTTGGGGCGAGTGCGATGAGCATTCTCGTCTTCGGCCCACTTGTTTTGACGCAAGTTCACGGACACAGCGCCACATTCGCCGGGGCGTTAGTGCTGATCGAAACCATTGGCTGGTCGGTTGCTTCTTTCGCAATCGTGAGCATTCCTGGGGGACGGTATGTTGCCTTGGCCGGTCCTTTCCTCACGCTTGCCGGTTTGATTGGATGCTATGTCTTTCTGATCGGCGGTCACTTGATCGGCGCAGCATTCTCCTTCGCCGCGTGCGGTTTTGGCCTCGGTATGATTTGGCCGTTTCTGGGTGAACAAATGGTCGCGGGTGATCTAGACGGTGAAAAGACTAAGACCATGGCCATGGTTTCCAGTGTCGAGACCCTTGGATTTGCCATTGGTGGAGCCTTGGTTGGCCTCGTGGGTGCATTCGTTGCTGGGGGTACCATCGATGACAGAGCGTCGATTCTCAGGGCCGCGAGCGCAGGTATTATGTTTTCGATGCCATTCGCGCTGATCGGTGGCGTGGCGGCCGTTCGGGCCTTGCGGGGAAGGTCAGTTGAATTCATCTGCGCCTTTGAAGCTTGCGCAAAAAGGGGAGAAGCAGTCGTGACCATAACTCGGTTTCCATATGAAGGACTGGGCCGCTGCGAGGCCGTCGTATCGGATGGACTGGTCTATGCGGTTGCGACGGATCCGCACTGTGCGGATGGAATCCTTGCGCAGACCAGGAATGCGTTGGATGAGCTCAGCAGTATTCTTGAGAAGGCGGGCAGCGGTCGACCAGGGCTACTTCAGGCCACGGTTTTTCTCAGCGACGTCAAACAAAAGCAGGAAATGGATACGATTTGGATCGATTGGATCGGACCAAAAACAAATTGGCCGCAACGCGCCTGCGTTGGCGTTGATCTCGAAGATGGTTGCTTGATCGAAATCGTAGTGACCGCAAAAGTGCTCAGGTCATCGCCTCAATAGCAGTCACTCAATTGGCGGGCAGCATCTGTTAAGTGTAGTTCTTCGATTGTCCTCGCCGCGCCAGCGATGAATGACATGGTCATTCTCCTTTCCGGCTGCTTTTAAGAGGCCAATTCTATCGTATCTCGTTGGCCTTAGGAGAGCGACTGCCGCAAAAAAACATGCCATTCATGCAGATCGCTGTGTCGTTCCAATGTCGAATATTCAGCTCCCAAGACTAAGCGCATTGAGGAACTAATTCGGAGCGATTTTGGAACAGCATAATAGAGGATATTGCCGCGAATGTGCTCGATCCTGATCCGTCTTTATGGCGACAAGATGTGGACCCGTCACGATTTGATGCCGCTCCTTTGATAGCATTTACTGCAACAAAAGAGACAGATTATGTAGCATCTGATCTGCAACGTTGAATGTTGCCACAACACCTTGCGACGACTTGTCAACGTGACATCAATTTCACTTTCTAGTTGTATGCAAAAGATATAATATCGGCGTCGGCCCAAAATATGATGTGCCTAATTTACAAGGCTTCTATCGGTTGCGGGGGTATACTGGCCGATCATCCAAATATGTACAAACAGTGGCGGTAGGTTCGAGAACGATGGCAGGTTACCCCTCAACAACAGCTCTACAAATGTTTCTCGAGGCTGCGCGCCGGGAGAGTTTTTCCAAGAGCGCACACCCGCTTGGAGTAACGCCAGCCGCGATCAGTCGCCAGATCAGCGCGCTCGAAAGTCAGTTGGGCGTCATGCTTTTTGAGCGTGGTAATCGTTGCGTCCGTCTTACCGAAGCCGGGCGGCGTTATCAGCATGTTGCAGCGCGCGTGATCTCGCTCTTACAAGAAGGGGGCAAGTACATTGAGCAGGACGCGGACCCCAAAAGTCTACGGATCAGGGTTGATGCAGCTTTCTACGTTTTCTTTCTCCAGCCGCGGATAACTAATCTAGTGCATGCCGTACCAGAATTGGTCCTAGATATCATCAATACCAGTCCCGTTCGATGCGATCAGGACAAGGGCGCGCAAGCTTGGATTACCTACGGTCAGCCAATCCTCGACCGCGAAAGCAGGGTTGAGCGGCTATTCGATTTCAACTATTTTCCAGTGGGCGCTCCAGATATTTTGAGTAGCATAGCCGATCCGATCGGGACGTTAACCCTGTTTCATGATCTACAGCGGACGTCTTGGGCCCCAATTCTTGACCTCCAGGGTGCGGGGCGCAAAAAGCTACCAGTGGTGTTTGGTCAATACACGATCTGTTTGGATGCGGCAATTGCAGGGTGTGGCTTGGCCTTGGGCAATGATTTTCACTGCGCCGATGCACTTTCCGACGAACGACTGATGGCTGTAGGTAACATCCAGTTACCCGCGCATTCCTCATATTGGTTTGTAATTGATGAGAGATTGGTTGTTGATGAGACAGCGCTCGCTTTTCGCACTTGGCTTTTTGACGAGTTGCAGCAGGTCCGTAGTGTTCTGAGCAGATGACGTTGATGAGCAAATCGCTCGCGCCGTTCCAAGTCGTATAAAGGGGTAACTGCTTGATACGAGATGAAATAGCCACAGACTGGCCCTCTATCATAGCAGTGACTTTGGGGATCACTGCCTTTGCTACGGCACAGGGCCTAACTTATCCCTTGCTGTCCTTCTTGCTAAAGGACGCGGCACTCAGTGAAGGCCTGATTGGCCTTCATGCTGCTGCATTTATGGTTGGACTTGTTGTCTCGGTTCTAACCTTGCCAGCATTGAATGCATATGCACGTGCTTAAGCACTTTGATCGTGGCAGGATTGGCTATAGCAGCTGCAGCGCTGGTCGGATTCGCGCTGACGGAGAACTTGATCTTTTGGTTTTTTCTGCGGTTCGTCCTCGGCTATTGCGTGAACACAATTTACGTCCTAGGCGAAGCTTGGTTGAACGCTGCTGCGAATGACAGAGTTCGCGGGAGAGTTACAGGTGTCTACGGTGCTGGAATGTCTTTCGGGTTTGCAATAGGCCCGCTTGGCATAGCTGTTTTTGGCACAGAAGACGGCCTCGCGTTCTCGATATGCGCATCATTCGTCGCACTTGTAGCGATGCTGTTTGCGATATTGGCCCGGCGTGCAAAAGCGGAGCCAGAACCTGTGATCTTGCGCGAGATCGGGGCTTTTTTCACGTTGTCGCCTCACTTGATAGTCCTAGTCATTATTTTCGGCATATTCGACAGTACGGCAATTGCAATTCTGCCGCTTTATTTTGTCAATGAAGGTCTAACTCAGGGCGAGGCAGCGATCTTTGTCACAGTAATCCATGTCGGCATGATAGTTGCGCAACCCGCACTTGGCTGGCTGTTAGACCGAGTGAACCGGTGGGCGGTCGCTATCGGATGCCTCGCCGCTACCAGTTTAAGCTTTTTCGTGCTTCTCTACATACCAGTCTCTAGCTCTTTACTCTGGTTGGTCTCAGCTGCGGCTGGAGCCGCATTTTTCGGCGTCTACACGTCAGCCCTAACGCTTCTCGGACAAAACCACACGGGCAGTACGTTGGTAGCTGGGAGTGCTGCTTTCGCCATGGCATATGCGCTCGGCGGAATTGCCGGGCCCGCTACTACAGGTGCGCTATTGGCCATCAACGCCAGTTGGGCATTTTGGTTTCTTATCGCGGTTAGCACGTGCGCGGCTGCAATTTTGTGGCGGAAGCTGGGGCGTTCATAGCTCCGCAGTTTTTCATACATCTGCTCAACTCGTGGGAAGAAATGTAGGTGTTCAGTTGCGGGAAACTTAGTGTAGAGTCACAATTTGTAAATCAAGTATGCATTGCAAAGACACATAAACCTGTGGTTGTCTTGAACCGCAATATCAGATCTCAAATAATCCAATTCTTTGTCTCCGCAATTCTCATAAGAATTAGCGAAGCGTAAGAGGTGCGAAATGAGCAATGTGTCAAATGCAGCGGATGATTTATGCGGAAATATGAGTGTGGGTTTCGATTTGGAATCTGACCTCACTCCGCACAGGATTCTAACTAAAAACCTTATTCGACATAATGACTATAAGCTTCTTGCAGATGCACGGGAAGCGTATGGAGCTTGTGGCTATGCGGCTCTGCCTGGTTTTCTCGAGAAACCAGCTGTCGTGACTTTGACTGATGAACTCACGCGGCTACGCGAGAAAGCGATGCGAAAAGATTTTTCGATGCCAGGCTATGAAAGCCCACGCAATATGGCAGTGCTTAGCGGAAGACAAATTTCCAGGGAATCGCCGTTGATATTCAGCCTATATTTTCATCATGCCATCCGCGACATGATCGCCGAAATCACACAGTCGTCTGTATATAGTTGCTCGCATGAGGGTGAATTTCTGGTCGCCAATATGCTGGAACAACCAGGTGATACCCACGGTTGGCACATAGATGATCCCGCATTTGCCTTAGTAATCTGTCTAAAGAGCGCCCCCGCTGATGCAGGTGGGGAAGTTCAATTTATTCCGGATTGGGTAGACCTTTGCGCTAGTCACCGGCGCTCTCCAAGCGAAAATATCGATGATCTAGTGACCGAATGCCATGCGAGTGGTCTGGTGAAGACTGATCAACTTGAAGCAGGTGACGCCTACCTCTTAAACGCTGGTGACAATTTACATCGCGTCATGCCTTTGACGCGATCTGGCGTAAGCCGTTGGGTTGTTAATCTTGGGTTTCAGAGTGTGCCCTACCAGACCTATGGCACTACAGCAGATGCACTTTACAGTTGACGGTTTCATCCGCACCAAAGGGGCTGTTCGACAAGCTTACAAGTGAACGAATGTTCGATGGTCAGCGTGTGCTGGTCACGGGCGGAGCTAAAGGCCTTGGCCGTGCCATTGCGGAACGTTTAGCCGCTCTTGGTGCGGAGGTCTTAATTGGCGATATCGACTCAGAGGCTGGTGCCAATGTGTCGGCGGTGGCGCGCTCCAATGGCAAAGTGATCGAGTTTCACCACCTAGATGTCACCAACCGCTCGGATTGGGACCGGTTAACGGTTACTTTAGCGAATCTGGGCGGCCTAGACATGCTTGTGAATAACGCTGGTATACTAATTTGCGAGCCGATAGCGACCATGAGCGAGGAGACATTGCAGCGCACCTTTGATGTCAACGTCAAAGGGGTGCTGCTCGGATTGCAAACCGCGCTTCCTCTCATGACCCGTCGAAAGCAAGGACGGGTGGTGACAATAGCCTCAACTGGCGGATTTGTTGGAAGCGCAGGCGGATATGCTGCTTACTCTGCAAGCAAGGCAGCGGTACTGTTGATGTCCAAGTGCGCGGCCATTGAGTGGGCAGATCAAGATATCCGATTCAATTGCATTTGCCCAAGCGCGATTCCGACCAGCATGGCGGAGAGTCTTACAGAAACCGATTGGGCCGCGCGTGCTGAGGCCTCGCTATTGAACCGAACAGCTCGGATTGGTGATGTCGTTGATAGTGTTATCTTTCTGCTATCAGAGCAGTCCGCTTACATCACTGGAACCGAAATCATTATCGACGGCGGAACAACCGCCCAAACCGCGCGCTAGGTAGTCGTCGCGGCGCAATAAATGAAGTTATGACATAGGAGACTTCCCATGAACGCCAGCGACCTCGGCTTTAACGCTGAAAAAATGAAAGCCATGAGCACTAACAACACCATCATCGCAAGTGACGAAGGGCACCCGCGTGTCGATGTCTGGCGCGCCTCGAATGAAGCGACCGCTGGATATGCACCTGAACAGATCGATGAATTGCGCCAAGCATTGACTGGTGTGACCAAATATGTACCCGCCGTATTTCTCTATGACGATCTCGGATCTGCGATCGGTGACGAAATCGTCGATGCAAAGAGCTACTACCTTGCACGCAAAGAATGCGAACTGCTCGACCGCCACAACGAAGACATTGCAAGGCTAACCGTTTCCCCACTGGTAGTAGAACTGGGCAGCGGTAGCGGCAAGAAGAATGCTGGGCTTTTACGATCTGTCCAGCAGCAGCATAGCGCGCTCTACTACATGCCAAATGACATCAATGAGAAACTGATGTATGAAGGTGCGCAGGTCTTGGCCGATATGCTGCCTGGCGCACGCATCCGCTGTCTCGCTGGAACATTCGAACAAGCGATCCAAGAGGTAGTCCACGCCACAGAGATCCCGAAACTCTTCATGCTTCTTGGCAGCACTATTAGTCAGCTTGACGATTTTTCCTTGCTTCGCTTTTGGCGAAGCCAAGTCAGTAAGGGTGATCAGATTCTTATCGCCTTCGACCTGGTTAAGGATCCGGAAATCGTAAAAGCAGCTTATTCGAACTCTGAGACCCAACGTCATAGCGCAAATGCATTGATGAGTCTCAATCGCAGTTTTGCAGGAGATTTTGATCCCAATGCTTTCGAGTTCGTGGTTCGCTACCACTCGGAACTCTCTCGGAACGAAACCCACCAGAGGAGCCTTAAGGATCAAGTTGTGCGACTGGAGGCCCTGGGGCTAGAGGCGCATTTTGCCAAAGGTGAAACAATTCGTACTGCATATCAGCGTAAGTTTGTGCTGGACGACGTCACCGCGCAAACGGAGGCAATCGGACTTTTCCCGATTGCCCGTTTCACAGATGAGCAGGACTGGTACGCCCTCGTTCTTTTCGAGGCAGGTTAGATAAAGTGGCGCAACATTTGCACAACTTGGGACGTCAATCACAGGGCACTGTAGTACATGTGCCCGATAATATTGAGCTTGGCGGAGAGGTGACAAAGCACACCAACTACGTTGTCGAGCAGCTCGTTGCGGACGCTTTCGATGCCTTCGTCGATGTTATGGACATCAGTTGTCTGGAGGATACCCAGACATCCTGCCGAACCCGGCTCGCCCGCGTGCTGCGCAGCGACAGATGCTTCTGCGTTTATGACACACGGTTGCCGCACGTTACCAACCAGAATCAACCCGAAACCGAAGTGTTCAAAGGGCCGTGCCATCAAATGGTCGCAACACTCGGTCTCTACGATCTTGATATGGTTGTACCAGGTGGTCGGATCGAGATGGCAGGCGTGACAGCAGTATCAGTGCGGCCGACGCATCGTCGCCGCGGTCTTTTACGGCAGATGCTTTCACACGGCTTGCAAAATGCGCGGGCACGGGGCCAGACTATGGCTGCTCTTTGGGCGACGGAGCCCACGATCTATCGCCGATTTGGTTTTGGAAGCGCAGTGAAGGTCGCAACACATCAGATAACGGCTTGCCTAGAATTCTTGGGTCCGTGTTTGGGTGATCCAATGATCGTGATGGTTGACCGCGCCACGTTTCTTGACTCGGCGCGCGCGCTCTATGATCGCAATCTTGACAAACGACCAGGTGTATTTCGGCGAAGCACAGATTGGTGGGAAGCGCGGCAGCTCGTTGCCTCACCATTCGGGAGTTTCCCTGGCGCGTGCCTTAGATACGCACTGGCCCTGCGCGGCGAGGAGGTTGTCGGATATCTCTTGTTTCACACCAACTCGGAGAAGCAGGATTCCAATGACGGGGGTGTGTTATTCATTCGCGAGATATTTGGCACCGATGTAGCAGCGGAATTGGAGCTTTGGAGGTTTGCAGCAAATCACGACCTTGTCTCTACGTTGCGCGCGCCCTTTCGACCATACCCGGATCCAATCATAGCGCTTGCTAGAGACTCTCGGATGATCAAAACGACCGTATCCGAAGGATTACACCTTAGGTTTCTGGACGTCGCAAACGCGCTTTCCGCGCGCAGATATGCAATCTCTGGGAAGATTGATATTGCGCTAGAGGGACCGGATGACGTGGCCGGTCTATACTGCATCTTTGTCACTTCGGACGGTCGTGCCCAGTGCCGCATGAGTAGCCAAACAGCCAATTGCAACAGATAGCTCTGTGCGGCTTCACGCATCCACATTGGCGGAAGTCTTTTTCGGCGGTCATCGAGTGTCGTATCTCGCTAGGGCTGGACAGATCGAAGGGCCGACCGACGTTATAGATCGTATGGATTTGATGTTTCTTCATCGTAACACACCAGTATCGCTAGAAATTTTCTAGTCGAGAGCGCGTTACGAACCGCAAAGAGCAATCGCAAAAAAGGAGGTCAGAATGTCACAAATACATCTGAATAGGGAGTTGTCGTCCCCAACTGACGCAGGCGTTGAAGCGGTTCCAGGCGCAGGGTTGCAGTTGCATGGGTTCGAACCCTTCCGGCTGAATGAGAGCTACAGCACCTTCTTTGCAACCTTGCATCAAACCTGTCTCGATCTCGAAGCAGATCCTTACGGCGACGGTTCGACCCGTTTCCGTTGCTATGGCCGTGCGCTACTGCTTCCCTGGAGCAAGGCTCTGCATTGGTTCCCCAACACGTGCAATTCCGACGGCAGGGAGGCCAGCGAATACTACCAAGGAGACTTTAACCCCGAACTTGGCGATAAGTCGCGGCTCTTTCCGCCGCTCCCCGCCCAAATCTGCAATAGTGGCGATTTGGCCGAGGTGATCGTCGACAACTTTGATCGTACAGTATGGCAAGGCTTTGATCGCAGCGCCCCGATCCAAGTTGGGGTTGCGTTGATGCGGCTCTATGTAAATCGTACCTATCCAATAGCCAAAATCACTCCCGATTGCCTCCATCAGGATGGCGAACATTACACCTTCATCCATTTGATTGATCGATGCGGCATAAGCGGCGGAGACAACACAGTTGCTGAAGTATCGCAGGTCGGAAAGTTACCAGTCGATACACCTGCAGGAGAATCCGGGCGAGCTTCACGCTCGAAGAACGGCTAGAAAGCTACGCTGTGCACGACCCTCAGGTCTCACATCACGTATCAGGAGTTGTCCTCGATGGTGCCGCGACCGAAGGCTGGCGACATACATTGGTAATTGACTTCACGCCGATGAGCCCTCGTTTCTGAGGGCGAGGAAATATCACATGGTATGCTCGGTCCCTCCGATCCCAGAGATCGCAAATCAAGATCCGCCGGATATCGACAAAGACTATCTCATCAATCTGCTTAAGCGCTTGTTAGCGACGCCAAGCCCAGTGGGCATGACCAAGGACGTAATGTTTCTTGTTCGGCATGAGCTCCAGCAGTTGGGGCTGCCCACTAGTGTCACGCGCTCTGGGGCGCTAAAGGCAACCTTTGAAGGACACGATTCGTCGGTGAACCATGAATTGGGATTTGCCGCGCATCTCGACACATTGGGCGCTATGGTAACGCAAATCAAACCCAATGGTCGCGTCTCGTTGACCCCTCTTGGTAGCCTGCCTGCTCGATCAGTCGAGGGCGCGCGGGCCTTGCTTCATAGCCGAGAACCGATCCGAGGCACATTCTTACCGTTATTGGCTTCAGGCCACGCGCATTATGATGAGATTAACACGCAACCGGTCGATTGGAGCAACCTAGAGATGCGGCTCGATATCCGTTCGGACAGTGCAGCGGACACTCATGCGGCTGGTGTTGAGGTAGGCGATATCGTTTCGCTCGACCCACAAGAGTTTTTCTCGGACACCGGCTTCATTACGTCACGCTTCTTGGACAATAAAGCCGGTGTGGCCGCGCTCATGGCTGCAGTGCATGCATGCGTCCAAGCTGGGATACGCCCCGCGCGTCAAGTACAGCTTTTGTTTTGCGTTACGGAGGAAGTAGGCGGCGGCGCAGGCCATCTCGTGAATGAGGCTATTGCAGACGTGATAGCAATTGACATTGCGCTGTGCGCGGAGGGTCAAAACAGCCATCCCTATGGCGTAACCATTGCATTCAAGGATCTTTTTGGACCATACGATCAGATTCTCGCGCACCGTTTGGTCAACCTGGCTGAAGACAATGGCATCGCCCACGCTCGGGACGTATTTCCGCAATATTTTAGTGATGCCCGCGCCATCCGAGATGCAGGCCACGATGTACGCTTGGCTCTCTTGGGTTTCGGATGCGACGCCAGTCACGGCTATGAACGAACGCATACCGCGTCACTTCTTTCGCTCTCCCGCCTGTGCGTTTGCGCAATGCGAGAACTGAATGCATCCTGACCCGGCATTCGCTATGTAGTGTACGAATAACTTCTCCATGCATAATCTGCCGCCTCACCTTTGGGTCGAGTTCTATGATCCGCGATACCCCCAATACTGAGTCATTATGGACCGCGTCTTTCTACAAGTTCTGGCAGCCGCACCGGCACGCGGCCCAGCCATGTTTTAAAGCCTTCTCCAAAATGCGCCAGCCAACCGGTTAGAACGCTTTCTGTCCGGATCGACACATCCGCTGGACCGTCTGTCCGTCATGGCCTCATTGCCGCCGCTCCCGTTTTTTGCATGCAGCAGCATTTCCGAAGTGACTTAAGCGCCGCTGAAATGCTCTTGCAACACAGCACTGCGGTCCTGGGCGCGCTGAATGTCATCCAAGCTACCGCTCCTAGGATGGCGGATGCGGGCTTTGGGCGGGTTGTCACGATCGGCACGAACCTCTTCCAGAATCCTGTCGTGCCTTATCACGATTATATCTCTGCAAGGGCTGCTCTGCTCGCGTTGACGCGCACCATGGCGACCGAGCTCGGGCCAAAAGGCATAACAGTCAACATGGTATGCGGGGGTCTGTTAAGGACGACCGATGCCAGTGCTTCAAAACCGCAGGAAGTCTTTGACTACATTGCGGGCGTTACACCCCTGCGCTCGGTAGTGACCCCGGAAGAGGCCGCAGACGCGGTCTTGTTTTTTGCGAGTCCTTGGGCACGCGCCGTGCCTGGCCAAAACCTCGTCATTGACGGAGGTTTGGTGTTCGGGTGAGATAGAGATACTTTCACGGGAGAGCCAATTCACGATGCGCGACGTTTCGGCGCCCCAGTGATTGATAAAGGTCAGGGCAAAAGGGATTTTTGGGATCCGGGTTTTGTCTTATCTTTGAACGACCGGTCTGGTGACAGCAGGTGCGAGGCAGCGGCCACCACGCCGCACCTGCAAAAGAATGCTGCGTAAGCAAATATGGAAAAACGAACTACCGCAAAGTCCGCATCTTACCAGTTCATCTACGGCGCTGTGAAGGTCGGCGAACCCAGAATGTTCTCAGCTTGTTCTTCAAGATGCCCAAATATGCACGTTCGGTCCAGTCAGGCCGTGAAGTGACAATAATTCCTAGTTATCGTTACTTCATCAATCTTTAGAGCATCGCCGATGGAACGTGCTTCATCAAGTACAGATCGACTTAGGTCGACGCCGCCCAAGAGAGACAATCTCCGCAAGCATTACCGCAATTCGGGCTGGATTTTGGCCCAAAGAGAAGCCCTGATGGGCAGGCATGGACGAAGGCGGTGTGATTGAGACGGGGCATGATGGACTCCTGTTGCGGTGTCCAGCCAGTCCGCGATGAGCGTGGCGTTGGCCATCACACGCTCCGCGCCTATTCGGACAGCAAAGGTGAATGCTACCTATTCATTGCGGGAACGGCTCCGCTTTGAACGGTAAGAACGACGCAGTCGGCTCGGCTTGAGACGTGGTCGAGCAGTTGGTCTAGCTTTTTCAACCCGCTGCGCTGTTTGCCGATGAAGACGTAAGATCCCACTTGCTAGAAAAGCTTCTAGCATAGCTGAGATACCGGCACCAAAGAGCGTCGATGCTGCGATCAGTAGAGCTTGTGACACCTTATCAGTTCTTGGATGGCTAAATTGAGCTGAAGTTCGGAAGTTTTGTGTAAGGTGGCCTTCAAACTTTCTTTCCGGCGATCGGTATATTTCGAGCCCTTCACTGTCGAGGCTCATGGTTCTTGGAAAAAGACGCTTAGCCTCATTTTCAAACGGAAGCACAATTCCTGTTGTCGCGGTACGTATGTCGCTGGGGTCTGCACGGTTTTCATACGAACTGTTGAAGACAGCCCAGTAAGTTGAAATTTTGCGGTCTGTATAGCTCAAACGCTGAGTCAAATCGGGAACGTGCATCCACAATGAACCGGCAAACTTCACCGGATCTGGTTCGATAACATATTGATCCCCACTGGATGCAACACGAGCACGAAAATCAAGATATTGAATATCCCGCGTCGACTGGCCGTCTCTATGATTAATCTGGAAATTGAGCACTTCGTGGTCGGTCCAGAATTCAAAGTTACATCCCGCGTTTGCCAGCGCCTCGTCATCGTCAGGCGCATCCGTTGCCTGGACATGTATGTTTATCAGTGAGTCAATACCGTCGACATCTTCACGGTCAAATTCATTGTAGTCGGGATAGAAGGTCACGGCGAAGGTTATTGGGATTGGGCAATTATGCCAGACTGTAAATCCTGTTTCCTTGGCCTCCTGGTCATAGATCGGCAGCAGATCAATGAGCCAAGCAATCGTTAGTCCGGACGAGATACTAAGAACGAAGCCAACGATAGCCGTTAAGGTTATTCGTGATCCGCCATCGTTATCCATCTGCAATTCACATACTGCTTTTTTGCTACTTCTTACTCAGATATCAAAATCTTGGATGCTTTTCTTGTACCATTCAATATCCTCGGTTTTCTAAGGCTTAAGCAGCTATCACAAACCGGCGTCCTCAAGTTGCTCCACATTTGGCAGATCCCGCAACGACTTCAGATCAAACGCTACCAGAAACTTCTCCGTTTTCACATAGGTGTAGAGGGCTCCACGCCGTGGTGATTGCGGCCCGTGTCACCGGACCTTAGTTTATCAGAATCTGCCGATTCAGCGCGTTTTAGGGCACTTTTGTACTCCTATTTACAATACATCCACAAACCGTGTCGCGCGTCAGACCTCATCACTCCCCACTGACCAATAGGGAAATTGGTAACCGTAAGCACCTACATCGAGAAGGCTTACCCACAGATATGACGGTCTGACTCCCGACCAATTGCTGTGCAACACCACATCTATTCTGTGACAAAGTGCAACAAAAGCCCGGAGGGCACTGAGTGATACCCTACCCGTGCAACCACTGCGTCCTCGGCATTGTATACGGCAATCAGACCACCTTTGTTGCCCATCTGCATGGAGTTTGGGGTGTCACGCGTGACCGTGAATTTGCGCGATTTTCCCGGTTCAATTGGTCCGTTGAGAGGAAAGCGACGATCAAGCTTATCTGCAAGGCTCCAACCCGCCAGCGAGATAATTTCGTTGCTGGTATTTTCTAATGTGACCCATTCATTGCCCGCGTCTTCTCCTTCGGGATTTGGCAATGCTCGCATGATGCGAATGACACCGTCATTGACCACTTCAATTTCACCTGAGGGCTCAATCACGACATCGGTGTCGCTACTTTGCAGTGGTGACAAGAAAACCGGATAGAAGGACCGGACCATGTCGCCCCGCGCGTTGTCCGGAGGTGGCTGCACCGTATTCCGATACATTATCAGATTATAGCGCGCTCCGTTCAGCTCAATGGTTTGTGCATTTTCATTGTTTTTGACGAAATGGCCGCCTGCGAGGCTTTGGAAAAGAGCGATAGTTCCGAGCGCGATCTGCAATTCGGGACTTGGGCCAACAAAAAATCCACCTCGGTCTTTGACGAGAGTGTCAACGACGTCACCATGAACATCCTTTTGGTCCCAGGTCATGCTTACAGTGGCGACATGGGGAAACCGTTTTCCGGCGGTCGACGTGCGATCTGCCATGCCGTCGTAGTTAAAGCCACGAAAGTCGACACGTCCGCTCTTTTCGTCCAGATAGAATTTGGTCCACGAGTGATAGCCACCAATGCCCTTGCCTTTTGCATGTCCTTCGCCAACCATCACATGTTCAAAGCCGGAGGCGCTTGAGACCGGTTTTTCCGGGTTGTACCAGTTGGTATAGAGTTGGAACCACATGCGCATCATTTGCATTCGTAAATCATCACGATCTGCAATCGCACCCAAGTCATCGCGCAGGTAGGTAAGGGTACGTTGCATGACAACCGTATCCAAAATAACATCCATGAAATTGGCAATTTCTGTATCTTCGACGACATTATCGCCAAGATGGTCCTCAGTCAGGCTCACGTTCACAATGTAATTGTCCAACAAACGGATAAACGCTTGATACGTGTGCCCTGAAATCTTGTCGGGGTTTACATGAGCAAAGAGCGGGTCTGGGGCAAGATCAGGCTTCGTGGTTTCTACCTGTTCATCCACAAGGATATCGGCATCAGGATCCACCCATTCTCCTGTTGATTTTCGGGCACTGACTGTGCACCCGTTGTTCTTCAGATCCAGATCCCAAAGCTCTTGATAAATTGTCATAGTCGGAAATCCCTGTAATAAAATTGTGCCCGACTGATCAGGTTGCTTCAATCGTCGTCGCGATCAACATAGAAGTGACTCCAAACTTCGAGGTGGTCAGATTGCGTCCGTCGATAATTAGAAACACTGGTTCCCAGTCGTCCGATTTGCCCGCTTTCAGCGACTGCCTCCACCATGTCGGAGGGGACAACGATGTGATCAAGAACTTTCGGTTCAAATCGAGATGATGAGACCAGGTGACTACATCCGTGCTGCGTAGAAGCATCGCACTGGTCCGGAATCATACTCACGAGACCATTTGAGCGGATTGGATAGAACTCCTCGGCGGAAAGAGGGGAATTGAAATCGCCAACGACCACAACGTCATCGTCACTATCTGCCACAGTCAAACGTCTCAACTCGTCAAGCATCAATGTGGATTGCCACTGTCGAAGATCATCGTCGCAAACACCTTTGTTTGCGCCGGTCGCTGAAGACACTGTAGTTTGTGACTTGAAATGCAATCCTACCAAACGAAAATCAAACAACCAAGCAACCAACCTTACGGTAACGGGCGGCCTGAGGCTGTCGTAGATGCAACTGCTCCAGATCGGTGGATTCGTCGTTGGGATTGGTAGTTCGGCTGCAGAACCTGCAACAACCTGTACATTGCCAGATTTTACGAGCACTACGACAAACTGCTGACGTCCCGGGTTGGCCCCCCGAAACTACCTTCAACCGCGACTTCGAAACCAATATCCTGCAAATCCGCGAGAAAATTGCGCCAAGTCGCAGTACCTGTGTTAATTTCCTGTAGTACGACGACATCCATAGGAGCGATGCGATCGACTACCTTGTCGATTTCCCTATTGCTGTCGCTACTTCCGCCCCCACCGAACAGCTTGATGTTGTATGAGCCGATGGCGATGCAGGGCCTGCCATCGCAGGTATCCAAAGCATAGGAAGGTGTCGCCAATCCCAACCAAATAGTCAGGATTACAACTATATTTCGGCAAATGTGTGCTCTCAATGTCATGTGACTGCTGCTCCCAATTCAGTCATCATGCCAGATACCGGGCGCGATGGAACGCTCAACCGCTCTTTGCTTGGCTGCTTCCATATCAGGGAACAGATCAAACCCGGTTTGTGCTTCGATGTCATCAATACTGACAAGTGCATCCTCGATAATGTCCAGCTCTTCATCAAAATCGAGACCTTCGGGCACCTCTGCCCCTGAGTGCGGTAGACGCACAGCAATCGTCTCGATGAAACCGGAAGGTCGTTCATGGAGCACAACTTTGAAGAAATGACTTGGAATTCCGACACGGTCGTTCGGACGGACGCGATCCACGTCGTTGTCTCGCGCGCCATCGCCATCAAAGTCATAGATCGGCCCTGTCACGACAATGATGTCGCCCTTACTGCGCGCCCATGTCCGAATAAGGGATTCGAGGGTCTTCCATACGCCGCCGTTAAAGTCGGGCTGCTGCGGCATGATGTTTGAAAGCAGGAATGTATTGATCATGACATTCCGGGATCGGTTCATATCGGCCCGTGGGATCAGATGCCCACGCTCGAAAATGGGTTCATCGTAATCTGCAAGTGTGCCACGGTTGTCGTCCGCAATACGCTCATCTTCTCGAAAACATGTTTCGCGCGTTCTTCTTCGGACATCAGATCGGGTCAACCGATACTGTGCCAACGCGGGCTGGCGCATGATCTCATCGTGCAGGATCAGGTATTCGCGGTGCACAAGGAGAGGGTAGTCTCCTGATGTTGTTGGCAATCCCCAGGGTCCGTGCAAAGCGATGCTATCGTCAGACTCGCTGGCTGTCAGCAGGAGATCGTCGTCAAGCGCATCAACGTCACTGTCCGAAATTCGACAATCAAACCCAGAGATCACCGTCGTTCCCGGTGCGGGAGGAATGGTTAACGCGTCCTCGGTGTTCTCTTCAATTGCAGTGATTAAGCCTGACCAGTCACGATCGTCGGCTATCGCCGCGCTTGCAATGAAAGGCAAGATGGCGGCGGCAAAAACTTTCAACTTCATCCAACAGTTCTCCAACATACAAAAATTAATGCTTGGACGAATACCATTTTTTTGGCTGAATAAGAACAACTAGATTATTTGCTTGATGGACAATTCCCTTGAAACCAGAGGTCGCCGCCGCTCAATCAAATTATGGATCGATGCCAAATGTTTGTGGCGTTAGCTTCGGCAGCAAATTCTCCGATGGCCAAAAGGTAGCAAACGGGGATGCGTTGCAGTTTTTCGTCACGAAGAAAGAAGCACTTACGGATCTGAAGCGCTCTCTACCCGCCTTTGTGTTTCGTCGCAGCGCTGACGGAACGGTTGACCGCAGCGAAAAGATTCGAACCGATGTGATCGAGCTTCAAAACCTTGAACTGTGCTGCCGGGCCGGAAATGAAATCAATCAGTCGCCCTATTCAGGTTCGGTTGCGCTGATGTTCCGCGACAAGGCGGGAACAGATGACGTCTATGCTTTGACCTGCGCACACGTTGTGGGCGACCTGACAGAGCCAAATGGGATGGGGGGCGATTTCGTCGGCGGTAACACCAGTTGCCAGTTCACGGCGGAGGTAGTGTGGGCCAGCGTCTTGCAGGATGACACACTGGATTACGACATAGCTCTGACAAAAGCAGACATATACAATGGCGAGGCTACCGATCTAATGGTTGAGGAAGCGACACCCCGATGACCGGTCACGCCGATCTTACAGGCACAACGATGGGATCACAGTTCGTCGCACAATCAATGAAAAGTGGCAGGCAAGAATTGAGCGTGGAGTCTGAGGCATCCACTATTGGCGAAATTGACACGCAAGACGGCACAAAAATCAGCATCTCAAATCTCATCAGCTGTCGCGGAACAGCTGAAAAAGGAGATTCTGGCGGCTTAGTGTTTTCCAACGATCAAATCGCCGGGATCATCGTAGCAAAAAGCGACAATGGGTGGATATTGGTCCACAGTCTCAAAGACGCTTTTGACTATTTACAAAATGAACTGGGCCGACAAATAGACATCTTCGGAACTTGACCCACACGACTGCCTCACTGAACCACTACCGGCTGACGCCGGTAGGATCGGCGATGTGGTTCTCCAAGTACTGAAGGACGATATTGTGACTTGGCACTTAATCCCGATTTCACTGTACCCTTAATCGCAACATATCCACAACTTGTGCAGAGGGTTGGACCTCAACGTTTTACCCCGAGTAGCAGTACGAATTATGACGGCAAGCCGCTCGCCTTTGGTAGGGTTATCCACAGATCTGACGTTATGGCAATAAAGGGTACAGTGACAGGCACATTACTCCGCAAGTATGGAACTCATCCGTGCAGGTGAAGTCTTCATCGACCTCCAACGCCCCATTTGTCTTGAGTATCCGGGCTCTCTTTCCACGCTGGGAACGGTCATTCGGATAGTGCGGTCTCGAAGATCACTTGCGTTGATCTGAGCTGCGAATGAGAGACCCTTATCGCACCTGCAGATTACTCAGACCGGAATGGCCCTGCGCCCAGGATAAGACATCGCTGGCATCCAGAAAGAACCCTTCCGTCCCGTCAACAGCGGTGAGCATGCCATACCATAGTGTCCCGGTGACGTTCAAAATGAACGCGCCGGAATCGCCGCGCCTGGCCCGATGCCCGATGGGTGACCACCGACCACCCCAAAGAGATGTTGAGCGAATGCTGCTCAGGTTCTGAAAGCAATGCGGTTGGCTTTGCCCAGTGACGGGATCGACAACATCGACCAGCTGCGTGAGGCCCAAACTGCCAAATCGATAGGAATGAGGTCCGCCGCTTTTGGCCCCAGCCATGTCAACACGTTGTCCAGACCCATAGCTCTGGGAGACCTGCAGTCCCTGAACCGGGGGGATATGCGAGGGGCCAAGGCGGATCAAAGCCGCGTCCATGTCATTACCGTTCTGACTTCCCGGTTGGCACAGCGTGCCCGAGGGCAGTGGCGTCAGAGGCGAAGACTGCGCGACACCGCCAACGAGAACGCCACCGGCATCCATCGCAGATGTCGCTGCTCCTACGACATGGGCGCAGGTCATGCCATAAACATCCGTACCATCGCTGAATGTGCCACCAAATGTCCCGGGACCATCGCCTGAGACTTCATCTCCCGGTGCGATCGCCGCAACGCATCTTGCCCGGTCCTCAACCACGACCGTCACCCTGTCCGAAAAGCGGTTGGCGATCCCACCAACCCTGTTCCTCATGTCATCGACCTCGCCAGACACCCGTTCTGGTGCGCAGTGAATGCGCACAAGCAAAGGCAGGCGCTCGCTGAAGTCCTTCAACCGCGGTCCAAAGTCATGAAAGTCAAACTCCGGATCAACAGTAGGGTCAAAGATATCAATGTCATCAAAGCGATAAGAATTGTCATCTCTTGGGTATTTTCCGTTTCTGGCAGCAACCCAGAACCGCAACAACCATGGATGTGGTTCAACATGCACCCCCTGAATCAGAGGGATTTCTGACACCTCCTTAGCCAAGGAGATGCACGTCTCGCTGTTCTCTACGAATTCTCGAAGCGCACGCATCTTGCTATCCCCCTGCCGCAGCGGTGGGCTCGCGACCGGTTGGGCCAAAAACGTCCCCAGCGTCAAGACCGCGGTCGCCATCAAGGCAATGCCTGGCACAAAATAGCTTGGATCAACCGCCCCCCAGATCGTATATCCGTAGATCAGGAACGCGATCGGTGAAATGACACGATGATATCGACGGGACTCAGGCTTGGCCTCTGGGAAGAACCGATCAAAATAGGCGTAGGTCAGGATGGCACCCAGCACCAACCCCACAAGACAGGCGATCGTCACCGTTCCCTCCGGAAACACCAAAGAGTCTGGTGGTGGGGCATCCGGGTCAGCACTCTTGATAGGAAGCAATGCGGCTGCCTGCGTCCACATCGTATAAAAAGCCAGTATTTCAGCGGGGATGTATTTGGCAATCCGCTCAATACCATCCTTCGGGTTGGACCGACTGGCGGTTTTTGCACCAGCGGACACTGTTTCGACCAATCTACTCATTGAGTTCCCCAAAATCTCTTGTGTTGTAATCCTCGAAACTTAAACGCTGGACGCGTCTTGAGTCTACTCTCTGCCGAAAACTACCCCTCGAAATCCCGCATGCCTCACAGAAAGACATACCGGCTCCAAAAGGAGGTTCGTTCAGTTCATCCCGATCACCCTTCAGCAACAGCCAGCCAGGGTGTACAACGATATTATAGGTCAAAGATGCTGGCTGAGGGCGCTTTATCTGGGAGGTTATGTAAGCGACTTTGGAAATTTGAAAAACGGGCCCTACAGTTGATTCCGCATCCGTTACGAAAATATGCCTCGTATAATGTGGTGTTCGCGGTAGCCGAGGAGCGGCACGCGCATCTAAATCGAATTTCACAGATGCGGCTCGTGATTTATGCGGTGAAGCTTCTCGGGAGTTATTCCAATCTACGTGAGTAGAACTGAAAACAGATATTCGTTGCAATTTCTACAATGGCTGCATCGTTCCGCATTGTGACCACTGCAGACCGAGTATGAACAATCACCTCAGAGGATAAGGACGGGCCATTATCGTTGCCTCAGCCTAAACAGGTCGGCGGTCCTTCAAACCGCGAGCCGATAATGCCTCTTTCGATCTCAACCTTAGCATTCCCGAGCGTCCAGAGAACGACCAGTTCTTCTAAGCTTCAAACGTCGCGGCCAAGCTCATTCCAAAGACGCCGCACCTCGGGCCAGTCGAGAACCTCGGTCGTCTCGCATCCACAGACCTTGCCAGTTGCGATCCGCTTGAAGACGCGCATCGCGTCAAGATGGGCTCCGGCGCGCAGATAGGCCTGCATTGCCGAATATCAAATATGTTACATATCTACCTATACTCTACTACATAAATATGTTACATATCCCTAGAATGCAGAAATGCTGCGCAAAGGAGACAATGATGATGCCGGTAATTAGACTGAATGATGCTACGTTCGTTGATCTGAAATCGATCTCAACGTGGATCGGAGCCGAAACGCCTTCCGAAACGATTGTTCGACTAGTTCAGGAAAAAATGGAGACGCTTGATCTTGAGCGCGACATTGATCCTGGCCCAGGTGAGCGGAAAGGCTCTGGCGATCACATGACTTTCGACAAGTCTCCCGGCCTTTCGTTCACCAAGGTCCTTTCAGCGAAGGTGGATGGAGATACGCTTCAAAAGCCAAACTGGGCAGGTATACTTCTTGCCGCCATTGGTGCACTCACAAACAAAGGTATTTCGGGCCAGAACCTCGTTAGAGAGTTGCAAGTGCCAACTAAGTGCACTGCATATGAGGAAGATGGATACCGATACCATGCTGACCTTGGAATCTCGGTTCAGGGGCAGTCGGCTCAAGATGCTTGGCGAGAGGTCTCTCGAATTGCGAACAAGCACCTTATCCCCATCGAGGTCACGTTTCAGTGGCGTGAGAACGAAAAGGCCCAGCACCCTGGACGAACAGGCTTGCTATATGCAGGAAAATGAACTGGGCGAATTTCTCTGCGGACGAAATAAGCTCTACTTCATGTACAGCTTCTGCGTATGATTGCTTAACCAAGGCGGAGCCGATTTTGTTGGTTCGCTAGAAAATGGACAGATTTTGCAGTTTCGATTTTTTGCATCCCTTGCCGTGTTCCTGGGCTCCTATTTGCCGCTGGGCATCATTTTGCTCGTGCAGGATATTGACTACGGCAACTATCAACCCTGTTGTTGGGAGTTTTGGAAGAGCAGCTGTGGTTGGATGCCTGAACTTAAGAATCCATACTTTTCTCTCCCAATTTTTGCTCTATCCGCTGCCTGTTTTACAGTCGCGATGTACTCCTTAACCAGCGCCAAACCAAAGAACCCCGTAAATATCAGCGCGGTCAAATACATACCAGCCGAGTTGATGAGCTACACGCTACCCTACGTGGTATCGTTCATGAGTCTCGACTACCAGCAAGCCGGAAAATTCGTTGGTCTCATAGTCTTCTTGCTGTGGATGTTTTGGATCACGCACCGTTCCGGCCAGCTATTGCTCAACCCTATTTTCATCGCCTTCGGTTGGCGATTACACGAGATATCATTCAGCTTTCCCGGTAGCGACAAACTTCACCAGGGACGCGCCCTTTCGAGGGGCCCTTTAAGTTCGGACACACAATACATCCATGTGCTGGTCCAAGATGTAATGATTGTTAAGGCGGCTGATTGAAAGGGCGAGCATGGCAGTATTAGACGATTTAAGAGCGTTCAACATCGAAGAAGCCCATATCGTATTGTGGGTTTTTAGAGGGCCGCGAGGATCAGCAGTTGAACTTCCAAGCTATACAGGACGTTGGGTGCAAACTGATCAAGCGGTTGATCAACGCCTAAGAACAGCGTTCTCAAACGAACGCGACCGCATACAAGAAACAATGGAGTACAGCCTTCTAGCTGAAAACAATGAGGCAAGCGCTTTGCGGATCGAAAAAGACGAGACGCATGCTGGAATTGTCATATTTTCATCAGGCGAAGAGGTCGAAACGAAACGCGCAAGATCGGAAAGTGATCTTGTGAACACGAACTTCTACGCTATCAAAGCCACGCACGGTGAAAGCGTTATCTATGCGGTACGCCAAGCCGATAGATCTTGGAAAAGTCGCCACAGAAGATCGCTACGTTCCACATTTATTATGCGCGAACATGAACTCACCGTTGATGACACGCCACGATTTGACATCCACGATGGGGTAAACTTCTTCGTAGTAGGAGATCAACTACTGATAAATGGAAAGAAGCAATTTGAATCCATACTGAGATACAAAGCGGCGCATGTCTCCGATTTCGACAGCCTGAAAGCCGAGGCTGAGTTCTCTGGAATATTCTCGGATGTGGCCCCATTGGACGAGCACATTAGAAATAACAAGATACAGTTAAGGCGCGCGCAAGCCATTCGACAGAAAGGCCATTATAGAGATGTGGCATTCATGCAAAGGCTTCGTGATAACTATATACACTTTGGCTTTCAAATCGAGTTCGACGATCAAGGTCTGATTGTTCCGACGCCCGAAACATGCTCTGAAATAATAACTGCACTTCTTGATCACCGATTGTCCTCAGCGTTCTCTGAGAACATTTATGATGTCCAGAACACGACTACGGTAGCAGTTTAGGGCTGGCTGACACCAAACGGCAAAGGTTCGTTTTGGGAAACGATAATGCGTATCGTTACCGGCTGAATAGCCCCGATTTCGATGAATTCAGATGCTGTGATGGACTGACAGGACACCGCAACAGGAGTCCTCATGCCCCATCTCGATCACACAGCTTTCGTCAACCCTGAAGTATGATCAAGCCGGTAGTCGAACGAGCGTTGAGGACTCCAGCATAGCCTGTGCGAAAACTGATAGCGGTTTAGCATCAACGCCCCTCAGCAATACACCCGTTTCAACTGTACTCTCCAATGATGCATAAAGCAGATTAGCAGATCCAATGTAGGCAACGCTTTCATCTGCCACAAAATATTTTCCGTGGAAAGTTTCCCGTGAGCGTCCCGGTCGGTCTCGATAGTAGGTCATTATGGAAACGTTCTGCGCGACTTTTCGATCACCTCCTGATTGCTCCGCGCGCAAGATGTCTTCGTACTTTCTAACGATCAAATAGGACTTCACTGACGGGTCGACAGCGGCTGCAATAGTATTGAAAACATCCACGCCGGCTGCATCAATGAATGGGGTCGCAACTATGAATTTTTCAGTGGCAGCACGGGCTACCGCTGCAAATGCGTCGATTGTTCTACCTAGAGTTGCTCGCTCAACGCCGCGGCGTTCAAGGCTTTCTGATATGTCGTACCCGTCGTTCGGCAGTGTAATAACTGAGACTGGTCGATCAAAGGTGCTGATGGAATCCAATCCAAGAATAGCTCCTTCCAAGGTCCACCGAAGTTGAGATACGTTTTCGCCAGTCCACAGTACCTCTGTTCCGTCCACTGTCGGTCTCAATATCCCATGCTCTTCCAAGAGCGACCGAAATCGCCTCTTGTCCAGTCTGGTCATATTTGAACCAACCAGACGATCCAAAAGTGAGTCAACGTCAATCGATCGTGTAGTGTGGCGAGCAAGCCCTTCCAGTGCTCTGATGGCTCCCAATCGGAATGGCAAGCAGGCCGCAGCGGCCCGGCGAATATCGGCTTGAGAACTCAATTGAAGTAACCGGCAATCGGCGATTCATTCATGTCCCAAGACATGGCCTCACCTCCAGCTAGAAAGGCTCGCGAGATGATGTTGTTACCGGCCACACAGCTAACTTCTGGTATCATGATGCAAGCGGGACATGCCCCGCCGCGATGGTCACACAGAGTGCCTGAGCCACATCGCAGAGCTCGCGGATCATCTAGCGACATTAGTAAGTCATACCCATGGTTGCGCCACATCGCCGCAATATTTCCAAGATCCGGAGTCATACCCTTTCGATAAATCACAAAGGCTAGGTCAGCAGGAAAAATACGTTCTCCAAAGGACCCAAGATCTAATCCACTAAACTTCGAACAGGCATGTATTAGCTGGTGTGATAGCGTATGTAGGAGACCGAACACGAAGACGGGCGCATCCCTTTCCCTGCGGCCAGATGTTTCTGAATAAGCTTCAGCGAAGCGGCCAAAATCGTTATAAAGCTCAATCAAGCGACCGCCCAAGCTTTGTCCCTGCTTGGCGTCGATTGCTTCCTTTAGACCATTCTCCTCCAACCAGCTTACGACGCGGTTTTCGTCGAGCTTTACGTATATCGCTTCATTGTTTTGCCGCAGAACATAAATTGGCCTTTTGCGATCATCGATCCGTGGGAACCCGCAAAGGCGCACCGGCATAGATAAACCTTTTTGTTGGGTCGTAGGTGATGCGGAAACGCGGCTGAAACCGAACGAATACTGTAACATCTTCAGATTTCGGATCAGTTTGAGATCAGAAATACCAAGCGCAACTTTTCGTTCGACCACACTATCGAGATAAGCACGCCGTGCATTACTATCTCCCGGTGGTTGAAGGTCTGTGTCCGGAGCTGTCAAGTCGACCACCGGCCGGATTGCATCATTTGATACCGGTGTATCGATCTGCTCTTATCGCAAGGCTTGATGCTCGAGGCCAAGCCTTATGGGGTCAAATTTTCTCGCAAAACTCGACCTTTCATGAACCTGTCTAAGTAACAACTCAGGAGCTTCGGGTCCTCCGTCGATCCAGCCTTTCACTTGTGCCTGTTCTCGGTATGAGTCGAGCTTTGGCTTCAACATCTCAACGGCATCTTGAACCCCACTGGCTTCCAACGTCGCTTGTGCTTTGAGTGTTTCCTGGAGGCCATTGGCCAGTTCCATAGCCCCTGGCTGGTTGACCGCGCGGAGCGTTTTTATGATCGCGTCATCGCCCGGGATATGCGACGGGTATTCATAAAGATCCAATAGTGACGAGATCAAATCAGCAATTTTGTCGTCTGCCATTAAATCTATATGCCGAGTTGTCTCATATGAGATCATTTGCTCCGACTGGACATAATAGAGACTGTTAGCGCGATATGAGACTGGCAGCATATTGATTTCGCGGAGTGTCTCTCCTGGATCAGTCGTATAGCGATCTAATAGCCACCGTAGGGAGTTTTCATCCTTCTGGCGAAGTTCGCGTCGTTCACCGCAATGACAGTAAAAATACCAGTCGCGAAACTTGCCGGACCGGCCCTTGTGAAGCTTAAACTCACAAACTTGGCCAGCGTCACACCGACCGGGAAACTGATTTGTCATCTTGCCACTCTTAGTGTCGATATCTTTTCTGAAAGGTGACAAAGGATCGACACGGCCCGACCAATGCGCAAAGACCACGTCCAACTGTCGCCATTCATGAAGACCGGACGAATTTTCTTTGCAGCGACTGACGTTCTTGAAGTTGCCACCGTCATATGCGAGTTCCGTTAACTTAGCTTCGTGAACCACTGAACATTTTCGGCATGTCAGCATCAGCGGGTCAGGGACGTAAGCCATGCGATCGGGGCACAATACTCAAACTTCGATTGCTCGAATGCGGGACGACTCTCACGATCGAGAAACACTTGCTCTTCGAGTGTTTGCTCAGGAGCGACCGGTGGATCTTGGCGTATCATCCCGCGGCGATGCCAGTTTTGGATGAACTCAAGAATACCCTCACGAATTTGATTTCGTTCCGCAGGCTTGATGTTCGGATCGGATCGCGTGATGGGGACCGATCTACAGGCTCCTATTCCACCCTCAAAAGTGAAGTGTTTATCGGGAGCATAAGTCGTCGCAATTTGTGTTTGCGATCGTTGCATCGTTGTTTTTGCCATAGCACTATCCGCCTGTCTCATCGTCGAGCTCTGATCCACTTGCGCGCTGCTGTCGCAAGAACTGCAATGCGCGCTCAACTTGCTCTTCGTAAGATTCCGATCGTTTTCGCCCAACAGTCGCTGTTGCAGGAAAAATCTGCCCGGCTTCTTCAACATCCCGCAAGGACATCATAGGAGGGCTTGCATCAGTACTGCCACGCCAGAAGTCAGAGAGCTTACTTACTGTAAGTTCGGATTCCGGTCCAACGAAGAGGTCAAAAATGGCGCTTGCTTCGTCGGTTACCAAGTTCCGGTAGTACACTGCGTTCGACGGTTGACCTATCTTTCGGTGGCCACGGCCCTCAACGCCCGTGGCGCCAATAGCAAAATCAATGAAACTGGAACGATAAACATGCTGATTTTTGACTGGTTCTAAATATCTACGTACATCATTGAGACGCCACATCTGCGGGGCCCGTGCTTTATCAGACGCGTTTTTGAAGAGGCGCGGTTCGACGAAGCCTACAAGCCAGGCCTGAAATAGGCTCGGCATCACGCGCTTTATTGCATGGGCTGCCCACCGATCAATCGCTTAGCGGAGATATCATTCGCTCCAGAAACCGGTGAAATGGACGATGAACTTCTACGACATATCGGTCGCGCCGTGACTGCGGCGTGGGCACCAAGAGACTGAAGCCAACATGTGCGCGACCAACCCGAGATGAAGCTTGGATATATTCGGCGATATTGCTGGGAATGCCAGCAAACACCATTGAGTTAAATCGATCAACATCAACGCCATGCGAGATTGCGGATGTAGCGACGATATTCCGCAAACCATCGGAAAGCGGTACAAACTCTCCATCCTGTGTTTGCGCACGCTCGGCCTCGCGCATAACGCGTTCGATGTTTTCCATATCAACACCGCCGGAAATCAGATCAAGCTTGAGCTCGTCTTCTGGGAGACCGTCATACCGGTGAGTTTCGCGCGATACATCCTGTAGCGCGTCGAGTACAACATCCCCACCCTTCTTGTTTGTAACGTAGGTCAAGACAACGCGATGAAGGTCAACAAGAGTTGCGATCGCCGAGAACTGTTTTGCGTCTCGCGCTGACGCAAGTGCTTCAGCGCGCATATCGGACATCTCGTCTTCATCAACTCCTGTTAGTCCGTCAATTAGGCGATTGACTGCCCGCGTCTGGCGCACTGGATCAGTGTCTTGCCATAGGTCTACTAACAAAGAGGTGATTGTTGCATGGAGCGCCGCCAATATGTTCACAGTAGTGATTGTGTGTGTTCCACCATTCGTCATGAAACACGCATAGACTCGTGACCATGGGGCAAAGGTCTCGACGTCACCGGTCTGATCTAGGCGTGCGAGACGCGTGTTGTCATCGGGTCGCTTTGGGTGCGAATAGAATGACTCGTAGAGATCTGGACCAGGTCTTGGAAATTGCTGACACTCTCGTTGATACAAAACCTCAGTCTGTCGAGCCGGATCTGAAACTGTCGCAGTAGCTGCGATAATCTTGGGCATACGAATGGCACCGATATCGTCCTTTCCCGATTTCCTTCGCACCGCTTGATCACCAAAGACGTCAGTATTCTGCTGAAAAACTTGTTCTAGACTTGTTTCAAAAGGCTGGCGAAAGCCCCGAGGCTTTCTTCTAGCAGATGCGCTTCATCTTGAATGACAAGAGATGGAAGGGGGTCAAAAAACAGCTTATGTCCTTCTGGAAAGAACGGATCCAAAGCTGTGTAGCCTGTCGGCGGAGTGTTGCTCCGCGCATCTCGAGGCGGCGCTAGTCTCTCGAAATCATCCTGCACCAACCGAGCAAGGCCGAACATTCCAAAAACCTTTGAGATAGTGCTGTCGTGTTGACCGATTAGCGCCAGCTTATCGATTGTTCCCAAAACAACTGATGGAGCGCGCGCATAAATGTCTTGGTCGACAAGCAAGAACGGTAGTGGTTCAAGCGTATCTTGAGGATGGTTTTCATTCCAACGACACCCCGCGTTCAAGCACATCAATGCCAGTCTATGGTTACCGTTTGAGCCCTCTTTTCGACGGCGGCGAAGTTCCGTCGTTTGATCACAGAGTGGGCAGGATGGAACTTTGTTCAATGCTCTTCTGACAGAGAGATACGCAATCTCTTCTGGACTACCATTGACGAGCGGTTTTGCGTCATCAAAAGGTACGGCTTTCAAACGCCCGTCGTCCAAGCGGTTCGGTGTATTGCTGGCACCGACCCAGAAACCTAGCTGGAAAGGGGCACCACCGACTTGGTGCCCCTTGCGGATTAGTTCGGCACGAACCAGCAGCCGGAACAGTCGCCGCGCCTGCTGGACCGTCAGCAATCGAAGCGGATACCTAACTAAAGCACTAACACCAAACGTTTTTCCGCGTAGTCGATCCAAGAACAACAGGTAAATCAAAGCACCAAAAAATGCCTCCGATTTGCCACCGCCTGTCGCGAAGTAGAGTAAAGAAGCGGTTTCTTCGTCTCTCTCAGGATCAAAGTCATCTTCGTAATCTGGCAACCGAGATGCAAAACCGGGAATTTGAGCGATGATGAACGCGAGTTGGAACAGCCGCCATTCAAGGAATTTACCACCTCCCGCGTCTCGGAATGTTTCGTTCATCATTACCCATGCCAGATAAGGTGCAGCGGCCGGACTCTCCGCTGAACTTCGATACGCTGCTTGGGAGCGAGCGAGGACATCAACACCGCGGGCAATATCCCGCCGTTCTAATTCGTAGGCATTGCAGTCTTCTTCGAAATTCTGTCGCTCAATCAACGCCTCCGTCGCATCGTCAACGCCGCTGGATGGATCAATTCTGCTCCCAAGCCGTTTTATCCAGGTCTCATATTCACTTGGCAATTCAGACAAATTAGAAACATCGAATGCCGGGTCGCTGAGAGTCGCGTAATCACGTTGGACCCGCGAATCTGATCGAGGAACTTGACGCGGGAGAACGTATCGCGGGGCCCAATTGGTCCTTAGCACCGTCTCAGAATTCGATGTCTGCGTGTCAACACCACAGTTCACGCCCATAGCGTCCTGAGTCATGTAGCGGCGATATCGATAGCTCGGTTTCACCCTATCAAGAGGTAGGGGCTTAATTGCTAGGCTTGCTATCTTGACTTCCAGGCCGACCTGAAAACAAGCCGGTTCGAAAAAAGGCTGCTGAGAATTGGCCAAGCGACGACCGTGATGCTCAAGCGCGATCCGTATTAGGGACGCATCTTTTGAACGACGGTCGCAACTAGATTGAAGATTGACTTTCAACCCGAAAGGGTTTGGGAGAAGTTGATCAATGTGAGGGACCTGACTCCTGCATTCTTTAAGATAAATAGACCACGCTTGAGCTGAAACACAATCAGACGGTACGATCTTCCTGCCTCGGAAAGCACGGTTCCGACCGTCTTCAGATTGGAGCCAATCAGACACACATTTCTTGATCGTAAGATCAATTTCGCGGGAAAGCTCTTCTGAGCGCGACTTGAGGTCGACAGCCAGATCAACATTCCACGGACCCAGCACGACCGGAACTCTTACCCATATGTCAGGTGGGGGCATCGGATCCGCTAGGTGATCAGGTATGCTCGTATTGGCTTGAGCATATATCGCATCTTCGGCAGCATTTTCTGCTTCGTCAGCCTCGTTGTCATTGAGCGCTTCTTTAACTTCTTGAGCGTTCGGTTGGAGTGCCACTTCCTCTAAGTTTACATTTGGTGCGGGAAGCCCCACCAATCTGCACTCTGCCGAATATGCCTCCTGTTTAGCATTTAGATATTCGGGATAGCTGGCACTTTGCCCGCGATCATTTCTCCATGCCTCGAGACGGCTTCGGACCGCCGACTTAAGCTTCCTTCTTAGCTCAGCCGTAGGTTGGAAGATCGGTGTCATTCCGTAGCGTTTATCTGTGAGCTCTTCCCATTCAGGAAGGCCACGAACATAAACCGCAAGCGTACCAGAAACAGTGCATTGTGTGTGATCAGCTTTGGAAAGAGCAAAATCCAGTCCATGCGTGTTTATTCGGATGTCACTGGTCTCGTCATCTTCACCGGTTGGATCAAAACCCGGAAGGAGAAAACCCGAAACGAAGTGCCGACTAGGTTTGCGGCCAAAAACCACTGCACCGCTAGGTCCAAAACCACTGACTCGCTTGAAAGTCAGGTTTATTATGCTGTCGCAGACACCCTCCTTTAGCTCCTCGAGGCGCGGAATATCCTTTGAATTCAAAGATGTAGGTTTCATTGCCGCTCACTTTCGATACGCTCTATATGGAGAACTTCGCTAACATGTTCAGCGGACAAATCACGAATCTTCTCAATGAGGGGGCGTGCTGAAATGTTGGCGCGCAAAACTGCGTCGGGATCAATGAGTGCCGAAGCATAGAGTTTTCTTAGTTGCAGACCTGATCTAATTCTGCCGCCTCGGGTGGCTGTTATGGCGTATGTCCAATAAATTTCGATCAAGGTATCATCTATCCCAAGCGCGTCGCAGAACATTCGAAAGTGCTTGAACAGTCTCGGTGCCTGTGGAGCGCGCAATTCTACCGGTACTTCGTCTTGGCGCCTCACATCTAACCAACGCTGAACACTATCGAGCGTTGGTGGTTCAACGGCCGCATGATGCATCACCATCAAAACCTGCTGTGCCTTGCTGCGAAGATTGCCACCAGTAAGTTGGTCAGCTCGATCTCGGACAGCAGCATGATAGTCTGCGAGTAACGGGGCAGCTGCAGCACGAAACTCGTGCGCGCTCTGCAAAGCCTCAAGGAAAAGCGTGCCTGGTACAAGGATTTCACGACCTGGTACGATCTTATCTCCACGCAAGTATTCAAAATTATCGAGATCTGCTTGTTTTCGGGAGACGAAGACAGTTTGAGGGTTGGCGTGGATGGTATCTCCGTCCACTGTAGTTATCTTAAGGACGCGCCCCTCTGATGCATGCGTTTGGACAGTCATGTCTATAATTTTAGAGCCTGATGTCGATGGATCACCAAGCTCCAAATCAGGGAGATCTGCAATGCTGGTCTTTAGACTTGACCGTACTTTCGTGACCGTATCGCATATCTGGTCATATCCTGGTTCTTTTTCCGGCCATGCCTTCAAGAGTGCGTCTCCATAATCGGCCAAGAATTTAGCACTGGATGCGTCCACGAGAAGTTCAACTTTGGAGGGGCAAGACGGATTGCAAAGTAAGGCGAGCGCTTCGCGAGGAGGTGGAGAAATCAGCAAAACATGTCCATAAGGTCTCATGGAGGTGGCTGCGATTTCTACTTCTGTGATCGAGTCCCGTGCAGTCACGATATCAAATTTTTCGCCTAGTCGATCGGTGACATCGCGAAGGTCAGGGTCGTTTTCGATCCAACGTTCGAGGAGTTGCGCTGCGGATACACCGGATGCTACCACCAAAGTACGCGTTCCTCGCTTTGGAAGCGTTTCTAGTCTGGACCTCAGCATTTTCTTTGTAGTTATCTCGGCCGACGAAGAAAATGCGACAGCCAGTTCCTGAGCTTCTTCGGCAAAGGCCATTATTTCTGATTCCAAATTGCCAGCCCTCGGAGCGATTTCCCGCAATTCTGCCAGCGAAGCACCAATGTTGAAAGATTCTAGCAAGCGATTGTTCAGGTGCCGCTCATCGGGATCGTCAAATGCTTGGTTTACGCCGGTTTGCGACACCGGTGAATTCGCTAGCATGCGCATCCGCGACAGGCAGACCCCTATGCACCTAGCGATTTTGCCGCCTGCTAAATTGGCTGTATGCCTTCTGACTTGCATAGCATTTGCAGCAAATGCCGCTAGGTCACTAGCAAAAACATCAATTTCTAAAACGAGTCTGCCGGGGCTGCTTTCTAGGAATCTGCCGTCCTCCTTTTTGTTTTGCAGAAGTGATGTTGCATTTTGCCGGATCAAGACCACTGGTAACGGTCGTTTTTTCTTGTTACCTTTTTGTTTCGCAGCCAGTTCGTACTTTGCGAAAGCTGCGACGAATGGATCGTCAGTGACAGCGACTATTGGAAGGTCAGGGTCTCCGTGCCGCATGCGCGAAGCGATGTCAGAGAGTTCTCGTCGCCAATTTTCTCCAAGACGCGCGCGGGCGCGATACTGAAGATCGATCAACACCACGTCAGGTTTTCGATGACTTGGTGCCGTGCAGGTAGTCCAAGCGTGCATTGGGCTGGCGCCATGAATGACGGACAAAAGCCATGGAGTGGTCTTGGGCTCGACAGCTTCAACTCTTTGATGATCCGCTGCATTTTTCTTATGAGTCAGCAACTCGGATAGTTTTCGTGAGCGCTCAAGAAAGAAATCTTCAGGGTTTTTGAGCGTGCCGGACGAGTCGAGTGACCTTCGTGGCGTCAGTTCAAACAGTGTGGGGTGTTCACGATCTATTGTCCGATCGACAACGGCTTTCGCGCGCTTGAAATTCGACAAAGCTTCGGTTCTCAAATCTTGTACTCGTGCGACTAGTTTATGGAACCTAGCTTGGGTCCTCTCTGCACTTTCAGATTCAGTTTTCAACTTCGGATAGAACGAATTCAGCCAAGGTTGATTGACTTCAATTAGCCAACTGCGATCTACGAGCAACGCTCGCTGATTGGCGCCTGTACGCGCACTTGCCGGAAAAAATATAGTTGAGAGACCTCGGTACATTTCCGGCCCTTCGGCCAGTTCACAAAGAAACGCGATTCCATGCAGAGCCGAAACGCCTGGAAGTGGGCGTGGCCAGTTGAGAATGACGGACGATTGCCGCTTGCTGACGGCCTTTCTAAAAGCGCCAACTGCCGCTGCCACACCTTCCGACAGGACTGCATTTTGAAAGTTGCCACTTCGAGCCAAAACGATGTTCTGAGGATCAAAAAACTCCGTCGATCGCTGAACCATCCGCGTTTTGGAAGTGCTTGTCTTGTTCTTCGCATTGGCGCTCAAACGTGCTTTCAAAGCCTCCTTTTGCTGTTGGCGCCGGGTCTGCAGTTCTGACAGTGGATCAGAGGCGTCTCCGTGGAAGTGCTTTCGCCCCTTCACGAAGAGTAGGCCTTTTCGAGGATTGCTTCGAACGCCGCTTCATCAATTCCCAAAATGCCTTGCTGGCGCAGATATCTGAAGTCGGGAAGCGGTAGCTTACGAAGCGCAGCGATATTGACGCTGTTTGAGGACAGGAGCGGCCGCAACCTCTGGTCCACCGCTTCAGAAGAAAGGACACGCCAAAGCAAACGAAGGCCAATTTCCTGATTGACCTCGGGTAACGGAGAAATAACCACTACGTGGTTTTCTGCGTAGAACGCTCCATATTTGTCGATCCAAGTTTGATCAACGATCCCGGCTCGAATCCTGCGGACTTGATCTCCACTGTTTGTTCGCTGCAATACTATCGAGGGGCAGGTTAACGGCGCGGTCCGCTCCAATACGGAAACAAATGTTACAGGCCCATCACCAGGTTGGCAGCGGCGTGATGCCGGTTCGGCGTTTTGCCCAGGTTTGATAACGTGACCCCAGACAAGTGGTACAGCGTTACGCCGTTTTCGACGTACACCGCTGAGCAAACCCCTGTCGCGATTGTGTACGATGGAACCGCAACGGACTTGATAGCCATAGTCTTCTAGCGTTTGTACTGTCGAGTTTTTGGCGACCGGCGGTGTCGCATGCCAAGGTTCGTCTGAGTACGAATCAATCAGATATCTATCTTGTCGGCGCCACTTCATTCCTTGATTGACTATTCGCGCATCAGCACGGCGGGCTCCACGCTTTGGAACTCCTTTTCTGCATATGAGCAGGCATACGTCCTGGGACACATCTCGGAACAGCTTTTTCCGCTGGGAGATCGTATCGATTGCCAAGATTCTTGATTGAGACGTTAGGTGCTGACGTAAATGCTTAAAATATCGGCCTGTGATGAAGCTCGTTGGCACCAAAAAGGCGAGCACACCACCATCTTTTAAGAGCTGCAGCCCGCGCATCATAAAAAGCGCATAGAGGTTCGCGTATGTACCCAGTGTCTCCTTTGCCCAAACAGGCATGCATTTTCGTTCCGCCGGTGTCAGAACACGATAAGGAGGATTGCCAATCACCGCGTCGTAGGTACCGATTTCACCTAACTCAAGGCCGTTGCCGGTTAGGACCACTTCGGTCGCATCTTGTTCAATGACGCTTGTAGCCGCGACGCGCGCAAACTCAGCAAGTGCAGGATCAATCTCAATTCCAGTAAGAGATGACAGTACTTGCTTTGGTGTTGCTCCACTGTCGCGCATTCGATTTGCAATCGGGCCGATGAAAGAGGCTCCACCCGCAGAGGGATCAATGAACCGCCCAGCTCCGAAATTGACGCCAAATCGCTCCAGTCGATCTAATACGTATTCGCTTAAAGGTGGCGGAGTGAAATACATAGCCAGAGCTTTTTGCTTCTTGGCTGGTTGTGCAGATGCGTAAACTAGGGAGGCCGAATAGATCCGATCTAAATCTCGCAACCGCTCGGTGTATTTTTTAAGCTCCGTCGACTGGATTTCTGCTGGCGTTAATAAAGTTTGGCAGAATGCAGACCAGGCTTCATTTCTAATACTCTGTTGCTGACACTCGGATACTTCACCGATCAAAGCGGTTCCGCAGTTCAATGCGTTTGCCAAAAAATCCGCCTGGGTCATTGTCATTCTGGCACTCCTTCAGCTGCGGCTAGCGCGAATGCCGAGCGGGAGTCGCCGCTTACAATTGGGAAGCTGAATAATCGTCCAGCCATTTCTTTGATGCATCGCCTTTCTAGAATCCTCATGATGCACTCCATAGGCATGAAAGCGGGGCAGCGAATATGTTTTCACCAAACGGTACAACCTGATCGTGGTCATAGAGAACCATCCCCTGCACGAATTTCTTGCCACAGGCGTCCGCGAGCTTGCGCATCCCTGAAAAATCACCCGCCGAAACGGTGGCGGACGACTTTACCTCGACGCCGACGATTTCACCGCGGCGGTTCTCCAATACGATGTCGACCTCGTTCCTGTCCTTGTCACGGAAGTGCGAGAACGTGCACCGCTGTTCACTCCATGTCGCTATCTTCCGCAGTTCGCTGAACACGAAGGTCTCCAGGATCGCACCGAAGCTCGTTTTGTCCTTCCGGACAACGTCCGGCGAAACATCCCGCATCGCTGCGAGGAGGCCCGCGTCGAAAAAATGCAATTTGGGCGACTTGGTCAGGCGTTTCAGACGATTTGTGAACCAGGGCTGCAGGGTATGAACGAGGTAAAGGCTCTCAAAAACACTCACATACTTCTGCGTGGTGACATGATTGAGGTCAAGGCTAAGCACCGATACCAGTGTAGTTAACCAACTGTCCTGAGTGCTCGGCAAGCACTGACATCAGTTTCGGCATGATGGCAAGTTGTTCGATCTGGGCCACGTCTCTGACGTCTCGCTGGACGATCGCATCAAGATAGCCATGATACCAATCCTGCTTTCGTGACCATCGCGCTCGACCAAGCGCTTCGGGATACCCGCCGGAAAGGACGTTTTCAACGAGGTCGTCACCGACGATCATGTGGCTAAACCCTCGGCTTCTCTCGCGCAAAAGCCCGATCAATGAACCCCGATTTCGCCCCAAGGATCTCTGCCTGCGAGAGGGGCAATAATCGAACGACCTCCATGCGGCCAGCAAGGGAATCTGCCACTTTTGGGATGGTCATGAGGTTGGCCGAACCTGTTAGGAGGAACCGCCCCGGTGTCTTGTCGTCATCGACCAAGTTCTTGATAGCGAGCAGAAGGTCGGGCGCGCGTTGGATCTCGTCGATCACGGCGCGGTCCAATCCGCGGACGAATCCGACCGGATCATCTATCGCCGACTGCAAAACGTTGGCATCGTCCAATGTCAGAAAAGGTATCTTGTCCGACGCGATGTCGGTTGCAAGCGTGGTTTTGCCGGACTGACGCGGCCCCGAGATGAGAACCACGCGGGTGTCGGACAGAGCCTCTTCCACTCTAGCCTTGGCAAATCTTGGATACATAGTCGCGCGACTCCCTTCGACCGATTGAAAGTACGCGCTCGACCGATTGAAAGTCAAGTTCCGACCGATTGAAAGCGTGATGTGGTCTGATTGGCACTCACACCTCCGACTGATTGAAAGTCAAAGCCCGACCAATTGAAAGTGAAGAGCCTCACAACTGCGCTGCCCGGGCATTCTCATCCGCGCCATCAACCGTCAAATCAAGTTCCGGCAAATCCCTTAACGTCTGCAGATCAAACATCACCAGAAACGTCTCCGTTGTGACAAACGTATGCGGCGCGCCAGGCCGCGGAGCCCGCGGTCCGCTGGCGATCAGATCCTTGAACCGCAGCCGCGCGAGCAGATCACGGCTAACCTCCTTGCCAAAGATGTCCTTGAGGCCCGCCCGGTCGATCGGCTGGTGATAAGCGATGGCGCAAAGGACGCCCATCTCCATTTCGGTGAAGGCGAGCGACTGCTCGCCGAGATCGGCTGCAGCCTTGATCGCGTCCGCAAACTGCGTCTTGGTTCGGAACATCCACCCGCCGGAAACTTCGGCCAGTTCGTAGGGCTAAGCCCACCAGCTCTGCTTGGACGTCGTCGATCAGCATCTCAACCGAGGCCCCCTGCCCCACCACGCGCGCCAGGTCATCGCGCCCGACTGGCGTGGCGCTCGCAAAGAGCACCGCCTCGATCCGCCCCATCCATTCGCGCCAGCGCAACTCTTGCGGCAGGTCTTCAAGTTCCCGGTCAAACACGCCGTCGCGTCCGGCCTCCTGCAGTTTCGAGTTCTCCCGTTTGGCATCGGAGGTCATGGCGGTGCGGGTCATCGCACAATCCCATAGAGCCGGAAGGTCGGACGTCCTGTCAGTTCCCGCGCCACGCCAAGCTCGACGAGCCGATCACAGAACCGCCGCGCGGCCCGATCCGTCATCGGGATGGTGGTGCCTTGGATTATCGGTGACAGCATCATCGACGGCGCCACGGCATCCTCGGATAGGAACAGCGCAACCGCCGCCTCAGATCCCTTGGCGCGCAACTTCGGCGCAATGACGTGAAGCGTCGCTGCTCTTACTGCGAGGTCGCGCGCCAGTCGGATCGTGTCTTCAACGGACCCAAGGATGCATTGCTGAACGGTCAGATCACCCCCCTGCCCGTCCGCGACGAGGTCTCGCAAAGTCGCCTTGGTGAGATGCTGCGCCGTGATTGGTAGTGCGGTTTTCCAATTGAGAGTTCGCGCCAGAACCACATCCGAGAGTAAACAGGCAATCCGCTCCGCCCGATCGTCCATCTCAAGAACCGCGCGCATCACGGCAACACAGCCCGCTAACGGTCCCTCGGTTTTTGCGCGGGTCGCACCAGACGCTATCAACATCACGACATCATCGGCAAATGCCGCGCCAACCAAACCTTGGACATCGTCATGCCAATCACGCCCCGTCAGTTTGAGACGGACCGCGTCGCGCCAAAACGCCAACAAATCACCATCGGGCCCCCGCGCCTCACCCGGTGGCGTCAGATAATACGCGTCCCGGATATCCGCTTCCCGCGCCAGCCGCCCTTCCAGTTTCGAGGTGGCGGTTGCTGCATTCAGCGCCGACCGGTTCGCCAGCAGTTTGCCCGGCACACAGTGCCTCGGATCAGCGGCCAGCTGATCCAGCAGTGTCAGAGCTGCGCCAGACCGAAAAGCCACAGTTTCAAGGGTTTCTGCACGGCCGGAGGAGACCCAGGCGGGCAGCTTCGGTAAGGTCGTCAAGTCGTCGGAGATGGCAGTGGCCTGGTAAGTCATACCACAACAATAGTCTCACGCGGCGCTTTCGTCCACAATATACGGTACAAACCGCCCCACTCTGCCGTTCTTCGCTACGTCCAATAAGTTTGCATTATCGGACGTGCAAATCTAGGATGTCAGAAAGCCAGCATTCTCATGAATAGGGGTACAAAAATGGCCCAGAAATCGCCCTCAGCGCCCCCTGCCCCGCCCAACGATGACGCGCTGGACGAGAGAGATCGCGCCATTGCTATTCCCGATGCGGTCGCAGCTTCGGGTTCCCTTGAGCAACTCGTGGAAACCGCACGCGGCTTTGCCGAACAAGCTACGGCCGAGAACACCAACAAGGCCTACAAGGCAGACTGGGCGCATTTCGCCAGCTGGTGCAGGCGGCGTGGCGCCGACCAACCGACCCCCGACCCCCAGCTGATTGGCCTCTACATCACCGACTGCACCGCCCCGCAAGACAGCTCCCCTGCCCTCTCCTACGCCACCATTGACCGCTGCGGCTGTCTGGCCTCGCCTGGAACTATCAGCAACGCGGGCAGACCCTTGATCGCAAGGACCGCCACATTGCAACGGTGCTCGCAGGCATCAAGCGATCCATGGCGCGACCACCTGTGCAGAAGGAACCCATCGCGCCGCATGAACTCCTAGAGATGGTCGGCACGCTCACTTACAGCCTGCGCGATCTGCGAGACCGCGCTATCCTGCTTCTCGGTTATGCGGGCGGGTTCCGGCGGTCTGAGATCGTCGCCCTCGATGTGAACCGCGACGACACCTTGGGCGGCAAAGGCTGGGTAGAGATAGAAAAGGAAGGCGCGATCGTCAGTCAGCTTACTAAAACAGGATGGAAAGAGGCCGCGATCGGACGCGGGTCATCAGATCAATCCTGCCCTGTCCACGCGCTGGAGCAGTGGCTGCACTATGCAAAGATCGATCATGGTCCAATTTTTCGACGGGTCCTGCGGGACAATTCCAAGGTTCAGGATGCACGTCTCTCAGACAAACACGTCGCCCGCCTGATCAAGAAGACGATGCTGGATGCAGGCATTCGATCGGAGCTCAAAGAAGCAGAACGGCTCAAGCTCTTCTCAGGCCATTCGCTGCGCTCTGGTCTGGCCTCCTATGCGGATGTCGAAGAACGTCATGTGCAAAAACAACTCGGACATGCATCAGCCGAGATGACGAGGCGATATCAACGCAGGCGAGATCGGTTCCGGGTGAACCTGACTAAGGCGGCGGGGCTATAGGCCCTGCCCCAAGCTAAAGCCGAAATACCGCAACAACACTCAATCTTCGCCAAAATCTGTCATCAGGCCACGTCCCGCAGCTTTTGGACCTTGATATCGTCTTCATGTTGCCGGGCCTGCGCCAGTTCGTAACTGGTTTGCATGCGCAAAAGCGTATCCGCCTTGACCCCAAAAGCCTTCTCGAAGCGGATCGCCATATCAGCCGACAGTCCGGCATTGCCGTTGAGCAAGGTGCTGACAGCCTGCCGGGACACCCCAAAGTGATCAGCAAGGTCCTTCACGCTGATGGAGGCCGGTTCGACAATCTCTGTTTTGAGCCAATCACCCACATGGACCGTTAGCGATGGATGCATTTCAAGAGCCATGATAATCCTCCAATTCCATATCGATAAGCGCACCATCTTCGTTCATGCGGAACGTCAGCCGCCAGTTTTTCGTCACGGTCATCGACCAGGTCCCCTTTCGATCCCCGGTCAACTGGTGCAGGCCGTAATTCGGCGGTGTGCCCAGCTCTCCGAGATCTGCAGCGGCATCGATGAAGGCCAGCATCTTTCGTAGCCTGCCCGTGTCACCCACCAGACCTTTTGGGTTTCCGGTTTCAAAGAAGCGCCGGAGGCCCTTATGGCCGATGCTCTCGATCTTCATCGCAATCTCCTACATTGGACGTGACACTGTGTCAAGTGTCACGCGACACATGTCACGCCCTTACCCCGCTCAATCGGCCATAGAAGCTGCGCTCTAGATGCAGTTCACCAGCTTGGGCCTTCTGAACCATGCCGCGCAGATAGCCACCTGGCGAAGACACCTCCCCGGTCGCGTGCTTGTCGTAGATCAGAGCCAGTGCCGCAGTGGCAACCTCCGGCCCGAGCGCCCGTTGCGCCACGTTCCAGGCATGTTCCGAGATACCCACCATGGGCCTGATCTTGGTGGCGGCCCGATGCACACCGTTCCAATCGCGGATATAGCCTTCCAGGTCGCGCGCCATCTCCCCGAACTGCGGACAGGTCAGCATCAGCATGGGTATATCGATATCTGATCGTGCTTTGTTGGTATGTGTGCTCCACTCACCCTCAAGGTCCACATCATCAGGCCTCTCAACCCGCTCTGCCGGTGGCTGTTCTGGCACAGCGCCTGCCGCGCGCTTTGTTTCAAAGCGGTTACTATTTACAGGATAAGGTTCATTTGTAGTTAGTATGTGGGTCTCATCAGAGACACCCGTGGGTGTCATATTTTGATGAAGAGAAACAACATCAGCTTCCGTTTGAAGGTCCTGAGTTGCTGAATCTGCGTCCGGTTGCTCTGGCCAGTCAAAAGCCGCCTCGAAGGCCTGTTCCACGCGCTGTTGCAGGGCTTTAAACCATGCAACCACATCACGGAGCGTCTCCGGCCCCGTAGAGCGCTTGGGAAGCCGCTCAAGCAACATGGCGAACTCATCCTGCAGATCGCGCCAAGGGCCCCGCAAACGGCTCTCCACGGCTTTTTCGATCTTCGCGCGAATTGTCCTGCGCGTTACGGTGATCGTATTGCGGAGGGCCTTGCAGTACTGGCGCTCCTCCTTGATCTGCGCATGCAGGGCTTCAAACTCTGCCGCGCGGGCCGCCAGAGGCGCGAGATCGAAGCCATAAGCGTCTAGGATGTAGCCATCGTCGTCTCGGATGCCATAGCGCTTGCCGTTGGGGCTGTCCTTCATCCAGATCAGACCGGCTTCACAGAGACGCCTGACGTGCCGCCTGAGCGTTGCCAGGGAGAACCCTGTTTGCTCCATAAGAAAGTTGTTGGAGGCCCAGACAATGGGCCGCCTGCCCTGCTCCCAATCCTGCGGCTGTGTCACAGCCCCAAAAGTGTCCAAAAGCAGGAGATCCTGCGATTTAAGCCCGATCGCGGCCGCCACCTTCTTGGTGGCAACAATCGCCTGGGATTTGGGTACAAAAAGCCGTTCACCGGCTCGTGCGTGCTGTTCAGCAACCACAAGGCCCGGTGTTGGCTTGCGCCAACCTGTATGTTTCATGAGATGTTTCTCGCCTCCTCTGCTCAAAAGAAGACAAAAGAAATCCGTTCACCAAACCGGTGTTTCGTTGACAACGATTTGCGAGGAGTGCTATCTAAAAGCTGCAACACAGATAGATTGGCTCTCTAACCGCAAGGTGGAGGGCTTTTCTTTTGCCGTTAAATCATTGCATGTGTGATCCTGTTTCTTGCCTCTGTTGAGATCGAAGAACGCCGTCTCCGCGGCTCCTGCCTCTTACTTCGATCCGTGTTTCTCTAAATACTCAGCGATGACATCACCCAATCCGTTGAGGACATCTTCAGTCAGTGTAAGCCCTGTCGCGGCCACAGAAAGACGACCCCCCTGCCCCACTAGGCTCAGACTTTTTGCACCGATCTTGCGTCGAACAGTGAGCTTCTTGGTCGTCTTCGGCTTCTTCTTTGCTAGCTTAGAAGCCTTGCCAGACAGGTCCATTAGGACCTGCTCGAGGTCGCGGTGACTGAGTTCATAAACATTTTTGCACGCGTGCAAAATCTCATCTTTGGCCGCGAAAACTGCACGCCCTCTGGAAACAGCACTATTGTGAACTCCCACGCGTTTCGCGAACTCTGTGGCGGACAGCTTTCCGTCCATCTTTGCTTCTTGGAGCCGTTCAAACATTTCGCCGATAGAGACTAGCCGCTCGAAGGCGCTGAGGTTTTCACGCTCTTCGTTCTCCCGAAAGCGCATGAAGAGCATCTCGAACTGCTCTTCATCAGAACCGCGCTGCGATTGAGGTACGAGCAACGCTCGGACCGGCTGGCCAAGTGCCTCAAGTATGGCATGACGACGCCGTCCAACAATCAATTGAAAGGATACGCCCTCGACGTTTTCAGGCTGACGCTCATCAGGACGCCAGTTCGGGTCAGCTGGCCAGACATGTATTGGCGTATCCTGGCCATTCCTCGCTATGCTGTCTTTTAACTTCTCAAAGGCCTCCTGATCACGCCAATCGTCACGCCGATCAGTACCCACTACATCGACAATCTGTGCCGGATCAATTCGAAGTTCGTGCCTCCCTGATAGTATCCGGTCAACGACCTGAGCACGTTCGGCTTGTAGAACTTGCCCCGCATCCGAAAGCGCACCAGCTTTCCATGCGCTGCCCGAGCCACCTAGTCGCGGCTTCAAGCCGCTAGGTGTATCAGAGAGAGCCTCTTGCTCGTGTTCCACAAGATCTTCAGCGGTGCCATTCGCAGCGTCATCTTCTGCTGCCACAGCCTTTTTCTTGAGAACGGAGCTGCTCAAAGTTCTCTTCATCAAGCTTCCTCCTCAAAGTCATAGAAACTCTTCATCCACTCATCCGCATAACCGCGCTCCAAGCCTGGCCAGAGGCGTGCGACAATGGCATCATTAACGGCGTCTGCGTTTTCGATGAAGCGATTGATGCCCTTCCGCTTACCGGGAGTATCAGGGTCATACTCGTAGACTGACTGATACACATCGGACGCGTTCGAGATAGAGTCAGATCTCAGGTAGAATACCGGCAGCACTTCGTCAGGACAATTCTCGAGAAGGTTCCCAACTTGCGCCAGGTCCTGTTCGTTAGTTCGTTGAACGATGGTCGGCAGCAACATATGAGCAGCCCCACCCATATCGATCCGGTCGGTCGCAAAGATGTGGCGTAACATTGTGAGCAACCCTGTGACGAAGGTCGAAAGAGTTGCAATGTCAAAACCCTTCATAGTTTGCGGGATGATAAGCGACGTCGATGCCATTACATTATTGAGCTGGAAGAGCGTGAGCGCAGGCTGATAATCAATAATGATGCAATCGAGTGTCTCATTGAGCGCCGCATCAAGCTTGGACCTGTCGACCCGACCATCGTGCACCAGTTCGTCCGGGCGGGTTTGAGGCTGATGGCCTTCCTTCCAACGCTCTATGGAGTCGCGCAAGAAACGATAGAATCGTTTCTCGGGCGTACCGGCACGCAACAGCCGTGCGATCTGGATCTCTCCTTCCGATGTCTCCCCATGTGCTGGAACGAGGCGCACGCCCGGCCAAGATGTCTTCTTAAAGAAGCTATCGAGGGTTGATGCATCATAGTCGGTGTAGGGCGATTCTTCGTCGGTTTGGAACAAACCCGCAAAATCTACCATCGTCGGGGTTTCGTCATTGGGTAGAGTCGGCATTTCGTCACCACCTACGAAGTAGAGTGTGATTGTGCTCTGGGGATCCGCATCCATGACACCCACGCGCATGCCGTAATGCAAGCTGAGATACTGTGCGAAGTGTGCTGCACTCAACGACTTGGCTGTACCACCTTTTTGGCTCGCAAAAGAAATGACAGGCAGAGTATCCCCAGGCTTGCGCCATGCAAGGAAGTGATCAGGGCGCTTCGCGGATGCGGCCATGAGCGCGCGGATGTGCATCAACTCTGACAGCGTGAATACGCGCTCACGACCAACATGTTTGCCTGCAGGAAAATCGTCATTATCCTTGGCAAACTTGGTCAGGTGCTGATGACTGATGTCTAGGAATCGAGCGCATTGGCGCATGGACCAAGACCGCTTGATCCTGTCTCGCAACGTCAGCTCCTTATTGACCGAGACCATTGTCCGACCAAGGCCTCGCTCGAGCTCTTGAAGGAATTGTTCTATGCTACCGCTCATATCACCGCTCTCACTCGATTCTCTGGCGGAATCGATTCCAAGAGTTAATAGCACGGTTTTGGGAATTTTGTACATATATTGTACGCCTACCAGTTTTCAGCGCACATTTAGGGCCATACCAGCCAAAAAACTAGCCAGTTCGAACTGCCAAGCACGCCCGAGGTTAACTTTTTGCACGCGTGCAAAACCGTCCTCAACACTCGTCGTAGGAAGTTCGATAAGGTGATGTTTAAGCGTTCGGCGCTCCTAGTATTTGGTATGTGGCGAACGCCTCGCATAGGGCAGGGGGCGCAGCTGCGCCCCCGCCCGAATGCTAGAAGCAAGCTGGGGTCCATTCATTGATGCGCGCCTTCTGGGTCGATGTGACCTTGTAGATCGCCTGCACGTCTGCATCATGAAACAGCGCGTGCATCTTCTGATCCTTCTCGCCCTTTTTCAGTTTCTTGAAAGTTCGGAACTCTGCGCTGTCTGCCTCGCGTTCAAGCAATTGCAAGAACAGGGTATCTAGCTGCGCCGCCTTCATGCGCTTGAAGCAATTTGCGGCTGTTGGCGCCCAGATTTCACGGATGCTGACACCAGCCTTCTCGGCGATGAGGGTCATCATATCGGCTTCTTGCGTTTTGAACGCGCGAGCAAACGACTCCGTGATTTCTACATTGCGGGCCTTCTTTCCTTGAGCGAGGAACGCCTCAAACGCCTCGACAATTGGTGCCTCTTCGGCATCCCAATCGTCCTCATCATCTTCACCATCGGGCATATCTCCTCCAAGATCAGGGCAAAGTCTGAATGCGTCATCATCGTTTTTAGGCATGTTACGCTCCATGTCGAAACGCACTGCCATAGTCTCGTTGCCCCAATGCGAACCACGCGACAGCCCAAAAGCTAAAAGGTCCAAGACCAGTTCCGGTTTCCGCAGCAGCGCCGTCTGGAACGCGGCCAAACGGATTGCGGTCATGTCTTCGATAAAGGCTGCAGCGAAGGCGGGCTTGTTTGCTTTTTTCTCGGCTGCGTCTGCAGCTTCATCTGCTGCTTTGGCTTCGTCTGACTTTAGAAAACCAGCTTCAACCGCTTTGTTGCGATCTTCTGCCTTCACCAGGCCGACGATTTCACGCACTGTGCCGTTGTTGGCGACATATAGGACCGCTCCTGCCATCGCGTGTTGTTCGTCTGAGTATTCGCCGACCAAAATATCATCCAACGCCTGCTTTTCTTTACGCTTCTCGCTCTCCATGTTCCAGTATGGTTCTTCATCGAGCTCAACGTATCGTGCCTGCTGGTCGTCAGTCAGCTCACCAGGTATTGGTCGTATCAGTGCCAACTCACCGTCGTCGGTCAGCTGATAGGGCATGATGTGAGACGCATCGCTGATATCGACCCACGCCCACTTTTCCTTTTTCTGAAACGCTTTTGCAGCTTTCATCAGTTTCGCACTGAACAACTCGTCGAGTTTCGACGCGTCGTTGATGACGGCCTCATCATCAAACAAGTTCGTGTCTATTGTGCCGCCAGCTTTTTTGTATGCGTTCAATCCCACGTACTGCGCCATCCGGCATGTGGTGCTTGGCTTTTCTTCAGTAAGCGCTTGTTTGATGTGGTGTGCATGCCAATAGCCCCCTCCGAGATCGCTTCCAAAACTTCCAACTGCTTTGCCTCGTCATCACTGACCGTGAAAGCCTGGGCATCGCTGAGGCTGAGGTCACCTGCCTTGACTGCATCAAGTACGAGCCCCGGCAATTTTGCCAGGGCGGCGCGGCGGCGCACATGCGCTTCGGTCACGCAGTACGCTTTCGCGACTTGGGAAATCGATAGGCCGGTTTGAAGTGAACTGCCGTAGTGTCTTATCTCGTCGACAACATCCATTTCTTCGCGTGCTGTGTTTTCAAGCAATGCCCATGCAAGAGCAGTTTCGAGGTCGTCAGTCACGCGTACCTCGATCGTTTCCAGATCCGGGCGTTCTTTCACAGCCAGTTGCAGCGCGTGCCAACGACGGCGCCCGGCAACAATTCCAACCTTCCCTTTGTCATCAATAAGACCGCAAACGTTCTGCATAAGGCCACGGGCTACGATTGTTTCAGCGAGATCCTTGATTGAATCTTCATCGATTTCTTCATTGAACCGCGGATTGTGTTCCGACACATATGTGTCGGACAGCGCGATCAGCTGGGTCTTGTTTGTGACGGCGGTTTCTGCAGTAATTTTGGATTGCTTAGTCATTTGTCGTTCCTTCTTTTGGTGAATCTGGACCTCGACCATCGGGCAAAGGCTCTCTTTCCGATCCCAACTGGGATCGATGAACGGCGAAGCCGCCTTTTCTCTTTTTGTTTGAATTTGGGCGCAGTCTTCAGACAGGAGCGGCTGTATCGCACTTGCCGGTGGGGCAGGGCAGGGGGGTCGTCGGTGTCGTTAGCCCCCAATCCCCCCTTCCCGCGTTTTCTCGGCGCAGAGGGGGGCGGTGAAAGATGACCCGTGCTGATTCAGGCTGGTGAACACCCGCAGGGCCGGAACGCAGAGGAGGACCGCGCTTTGCGCGGTTGGGAGCCAGAATGAATCTGCTAAGGGAAATCACCGGCCACCCGACAGACGGAAATCAAGCTAAGCCGCCCGGAGGGCGGCGTTCTGGATCGACGTATTAGCTGTTTTTAGGATCGCGTCACATCGAGCGTTACCCCGCATCGGCTGTCCACATCGGTGTAAGCTCTCCAGCGCGCCACAGCCGGGCCAGCATCGTTCGCCATGGATCTCGAACCGATGGCGACCACATGGCTCACCATCGCGCCGGTCTGTCTTGATCCGGTCGCCCGATTTACGTGGGATCATTGAGGGCGAGGCAACGGCACAGTCAAAACCCAGCTTAGTCAGATGGCGATGGATGCCGTATGGGCAGATCGGAGCTGTTTCTTTTCGTATGAGACAAATGGGCGTCGAGGGCTCGTAGAGACCTCAGGGCCCGTATTGACTCCACGAAATAGTGACAGCCGAGTTCTGGGCTTCGGGCGGTTTACTGTGCGGAGCCTAGGGCGTGATGACCCTCATTTTGGAGGGTCAGTGACCCGGCATCGATGCGTGGAACTGGAGTTGTTGGTGATGCCAGCTTCAAAGTCGCCTGAAAGACCGGTACACTGAACAAGCGAACCGTAGCATTCTTCCCACTGAACTCAGCTTCGCCAATAGAAAACTCGGACTTCAGTGTGTTGTGGTCGATGATAACGGACACATCCGATGTTCCTTTGCCTTGTTCACGAATGAACGACAGCTGGACGTTGTGTCCCATCAATGGGTACGCATGCAGCCAGAGTATTAGTTCAGACTGATCCGTCTCCATCACGGCTCCGATTTTCGATGTTATCCGGCGATTGCTTGACGATATGAACGCGGCCCCGGCCAGACGCATTGAGGCGTTTGGTATTATCTTCTCGAAATTCATTTCATCTTCCTCTCGATGTTGGCTACTGCACCGAAAACTTGAAACGGTTTTGCTACTAAAATTGATGCAACCTATTGTTGATTGTAAGGGAAGTACTCCAGACAAATAACGAACAGAAGTGAACGGAACTGAACAAGAACGAACAAACGACATTTATCTTATTGATTTACTTCAACTAAATTCCTAGGATAAAGCTTGGAAAGGCTATATCCTGAGTTCTGAAGAGCAACCGTTGAATCGAGGACGCAACAATGCGCAGGGTTGTGAATGTTGATTAAGCGTGGAAAACTTTATGAGGTGCCGCCGTCAGACGGGCGCGACATCAAAGACCTGTTTCTGTATGCCGTCGAAAGAGGTATCGGTCAAATCGTCGATTCAAAGGGTATTCCTAAGAACAAATGGACACCCAACACATTAGCAAATGCGATATCGGAGATCGATCACCCCGACGCATCAGTAGATCTTCGTACCGTACAGTATTGGTTTGATAGCAAGAACAAGCGAAATGTTAGCACAACGAACTGCCGTTGGTTGGCGCAAGTATTTGGGTGCGGTAGCCCCGATGAGATTTCGGATTGGCAAACAGCCCTCCTATCTGCTCGGAGGGTCTTCATTGAGGGCCGTGGACTTGACGGGGATCAATCCATTAACGGTCACAATGAAGGTCACGAAGTACTTGATACCAGCATCCAGCCACCCAAGGTACGTCGAAGACGCCAAATACCAGCTCGACTAGAAGCACTTTTCGCTGACCCAGTGACCCCATCGGTTGTGGTCTGGTTTTGGCTGACGGGAATCCTATTTCTTGCGGCTCTATTAGGTGTTCTAAGTGTAACTTACACGACCCCGGATGGGACAAATAAGCAGGTCGGATACCTTTGGAGTCCGAGCTGGATCATCCATGATCTCGTTCTGCTACCCTTTTTCTTAATGACGGTGTCACGAACAATTAACTTCTGGAAGACTGATACCCGCATGATGTTCTTGAACGACGAGCGACGAAGCCCTCAAGAGGGTTGGTTAGATAAGGTTAGTTCGCTGTCGATGCTTCTTTGGCTTGCCATAGCTATCAGCGTATTCTTTGTTTTCCTTCTACAATGGGTGGGTGGCTACCTGACACCAATTCTGCGCAATGAGCTAGGGAACACAGCGGTAAGCTGGCCCATAATCATCTTGGCCCGGCCGGATATTATGTCTGTGGGAGCCGCATTGGCCTTATCAGGAATTTACATCTTTTTTGCCGCGCTCGTGTTCTTCTTTCTCAACGCCGGATTTGTGTTCCTGTACGCCGTTTGGTCGGATTTTTCGGATCTGTTCAAACAGAACAACAATGTTATCAGGGCAGATGACGCTGCGAAAATGCGATTTGTTGGGGTCAGGCTGGTCGAAAACATATTCTTAGGAACGATCCTTGCCCTTTGGATTAGCACAAGCATAAAACTT
>NZ_JATACI010000001.1 GCF_037892195.1 Yoonia sp. GPGPB17 | reverse complement strand
ATAGCGACCGAGAGATAGGCGTTGCCAGCTTGACTTGTGGCGTTCCAGGCGCTGCCGATGCGGATGGAACGGTTGCGCGTGGATTTGGCCGTGATTTCGAAGTCAGGGTGCTTCTCAGACTTCTTGTGGGGGTTCTCTGAGATTGCGATGTCGACATCGAATGTCAGAGAGGCGATCCAGCCGATGTAGGTGTTGTCGTTTGTGCGGGTGATTGTACCTTCGAGTGTCATTTCAATTTTCCTTTTGCTAAGTGACGAATTGAGCACGACTCATGGCGACCGCGGATCACCGCAGCGCAGCGCAGGGGAACCTTCTTGCGGGGTTGATCCGCTCAGGGCGGTTTGAGGTAAGTGTGGTGAGGAAAGTTAGAAAAAGGGAAATTGGGTTAACGAGTTCGAAGGTCCTCACGCACAAACACAAACTGAAGGCTGGAGTTCATCGTCCACACAGAATGCCAACTCCAACATTGCCAGTTGGTCCGGGCGGAAAGCAGGCCTTCGCTGCGACAGCATTAGAGCCCTTGGGCATCGTAAGAGCGGACTTTGGGGACGAAGTGCCTTTGAGCTCCGAAAGCGAATAGCCCGACACGTGAAGACTGGCAGGGTCCGCGGCGGCCGTGTGCGCCTACAAACCCGCAGGACAAGTGTGTATATCCAACCACGAGCGCAGCAATTCCTGCGCGGGGGAAAAGATATTATGAAACTTACACGCTTTGAAATCTTCAATTTTCGAAAGTTGCGGCGCGCCCGCCTAGACTTTTCAGACAAGCAGACGCTGCTCGTCGGGGCCAACAACAGCGGCAAGACATCGGCCATGAAGGCGCTGCGCAAATTCCTCAAGGATTGCGGTGGCATCGACACGCGCGATGTTACAGCCTCTAACTGGCCCGCGATCGAACAGATCGCGAGCGCATGGACAAAGGAGGCCGAAGCGGATCTCACCCCACTCCTGGCACAGCTTCCGTTCCTCGATGTATGGCTCCATGCTGATAACTCAGAGCTGCACCACGTCGCGCATCTGATTCCAACACTTACTTGGACTGGCGGTCTGCTGGGCGTGCGCCTGCGCATGGAGCCCAAAAAGAAGGCCGACATCAAGGCGCAGTATCTGGCAGCGCGAGAGGCCGCGCAGACACTACAACCCGGCGGGGCAACAGCTAACGGATTCGCGCTTTGGCCACGCGACTTTCGGGAATTTCTGGACAGGCGCCTGAAAGACCTGTTCGAGCTTAACGCCCATCTTTTGGACCCCGCGAGCATTACCAAGACGGGGCCGGTGGAGCCGCATCCTTTGCCACCCTTGTCGGAAGGGATCGGTGCGAACCCATTTGCTGGTCTCATCCACATTCGTGAGATCAACGCGCAACGCGGTTTCGCAGATGCGGGAGACGGTAAGGGCGACGACGATGAGCCAACGAACGCAAACAGCCGTAAGATCGCCAGCCAGATACAGCCCTATTTCCGAAAACACATTGACCCCGAAACGAACCCCACGTCGAACGACGTGAAAGCGCTCAAGGCGATCCATGATGCCGAAACCACCTTCAATGACCGCCTCAAGGATGGCTTCGCCGATGCTATCAAGGAACTGGAAAAACTCGGCTACCCTGGCGGCCTCAACAATCCAAAACTCTCCATTGCCACCCAGATCAAACCCGTTGACGGGCTCAATCACCCGGCGGCCGTGCAATACGATGTCTCTGGCGACTCATCTGGTGTGAAGCTGCCTGAAAGCTACAACGGCCTCGGCTTCCAGAACCTGATCTCCATGGTGTTTCAGCTCATGCGTTTCCGGGATGACTGGATGCAGGTAGGCAAATACAAATCAAAGATGGTGACCCCGGACGATACGGGCATGGAGCCCCTACAACTGGTGTTGATCGAGGAGCCGGAGGCGCATCTGCACGTTCAGGTGCAACAAGTCTTTATGGCCCGGGCGCACAAGGTTTTGCGCGACCATGAGGATCTGGAGAAGGAGGACTCGGCTTTTACTACACAGCTGGTAGTGAGCACCCATTCAGGCCACATCGCGCACGCCGCCGCGTTTGAGGAGCTGCGCTATTTCAAGCGAGAATTACCTAGTGCCGGAGTTGTGCCCACAGCCAGTGTAGCGAATATGACGGGGCTATTTGGCACAGACAATGAAACCGGACGCTTCGTAAAGCGGTATCTTCAGAGCACACATTTTGATCTGTTCTTCGCTGACGCCATTGTCGTGATCGAAGGCACCGCAGAGCGGATACTACTGCCGCATCTGATCCAGAATCATTACCCTGACCTAGCTGCGGCCTATCTGTCCTTCCTGGAGCTAGGGGGCAGCCACGCGCATCGGATGCGGCCACTGATCGAGGCGCTCGAACTACCGACGCTGATTATCACCGATCTCGACGCAGTAGCGGAGGTCGACAAGGACGGTAAAGCTGTCAAACAATCGGCCCAGCCTTGCTACGGGGCCGCTCAGACCACCGCAAACCACGTGCTAAAGACTTGGCTCCCCGGGCTTACAGAGATCGACACGCTTTTGGCCCCGCCCGCCAATGCCCTGTGTCATACGGCCTCAGACCACCCCATCGCGGTCAGCTACCAGATCCCGCAAAGCCTGACGTTTGGCGCGATGTCCGAGAACGTCACACCCAGCACCTTCGAGGATGCTCTTGCACTGGCCAACCCGAAAGCCGTGGAAACCGCCGCAACAGCCGAGCTCGCCTGCCGCATGACCCGCGCCTTTGCCAAGTCCATTGCCGCCGAACCAACGCCTGTGGGCCTCGCAAAGGCGCTCTTTGATCGGTTGGAAAAATACCCGGAGAAAGCCGCCTTCGCGCTAGACCTCCTTTATATCGAGGACATCAAATCGCTGCGCGCGCCGCCCTATATCGACACCGGCCTGAACTGGCTCGCAGGCCAATTGAAGGGCATGACATGACGGAAGTGACCGACGCCAATCGCGACGCCAGCGCCGACGAGACGATCCGCGGATGCCTGTCCGTCATCGCACCTCGCAGCTTCTTTCTTTTTGCTGGGGCGGGATCGGGCAAGACGCGCTCTCTCAAGGAAGCACTGGAAGGGTTGGACACACAGACCCTGACCACCTTGCGCAAACACAGCCGCAAGATTGCCGTGATCACCTACACCAATGCCGCCGCCGATGAGATCACGCGCCGCGTCCAGGCCGATCCTGTGTTTCAGGTACAGACAATCCACAGCTTCGCTTGGTCGCTCATCGAGGGGCGCACGACGGATATTCGGGGCTGGCTGAAGAGCAACCTGCAGACAGAAATTTCCGAGATCCAGACAGCCCATGCGAAGGGCCGTGCGGGCACCGACGCCCATGACAAACGCGAGAAGAAGATGGCCTCCAAGACAAAGCGGCTGGAGCGCCTAGCTGAAATCCGTGCCTTCACCTATGCGCCCGAGGGGGATAATTTCGGCCGCGATGCGCTGCAACATACCGAAGTCATTGCGCTCGCCGCGCATTTCCTGACCGAAAGCGAGACGTTCCAGAACATAGTTCTGGCGCGCTACCCGTTCATCTTGATCGACGAAAGCCAGGACACGATGAAACCATTGATGGAGGCGCTTTTGAGCTTCGAGGTGCGCCATCGCGGCCGCATCGCCCTAGGGCTGCTCGGAGACACGATGCAGCGCATTTACACCGATGGCTTGCGCGATCTCGACCAACGGGTGGGGAACTTTGCGCAACCGGCTAAACAGATGAACCACCGCAGTCGCGCGCGGATTGTGGACTTGGCGAATGCGATCCGGCGTGACGCTGATGGCCGCCAACAGCGGGCGCGCGAAGACAAACCGGGTGGCACCGTGCGCGTCTTTCTTGCGCCAAGCGAGGTTACGGATCGGAGGGTCTTTGAAGCCGCCGCCCGGACAAAAATGGCCCGCATCACCGAAGACCCCGCATGGCAGGACGCAGAGGCGATCAAGACCCTCACGATTGAGCGTCACATGGCCGCCGCGCGTCTTGGATTCAGCGAGCTGTTTGAGGTCCTGAGCAAACCCGACAAACTTAAGGACGGGTTTCGCGCTGGCACTTTGCCCGCGATGCGGCTTTTCACCCACCGGGTCTTGCCTTTAGTGACGGCCCAAAGGAATGGGGATGCCTTCGCCGCGATGGCGGTGCTGCGCGACGGCTCGCCCCTGTTAGCCAAGAGCGGCATTCGGGCGGAGGGAAAAGACCACGCCACCGGCTTAGATGCGGCGCGGGCAGGTGTTGCAGCGCTGATGGTGCTGTTTAGGGACGACCGGGATCCGAGTTGTGCCGAAGTTTTAACGGTCGTAGCCGAGCACCGGTTGTTCCCGATCCCCGACCAACTGCGTCCCTGTTTGCCTGACGACAGTCCCGCGGTCGAGGATATGGCCGATATTCTGACAGATCTTGGTTCATTCTCGGACGGGCTGGACCCGACCGGGCCAAAGGCTACACCACCCATCGATACCACTATCACCGAGGCTTGGACGCAGGCGCTTGGGGCCCCGTTTTCTCAGGTGGCACGCTACCTCGCCTATGTCGAAGACCGCAGCCCCTATGGTACCCACCAAGGGGTCAAGGGGCTTGAATTCCCTCGGGTTATGGTGATCGCTGATGATGCCCACACCCGCTTCAAAGGCCTTGCCTCGTACGACACGCTGTTTGAAGTGAAAAAATTGAGCGCTGCATCCCAGAAAATGGCAGATAAGGGCGAAGAAACCACGATCGAGCGCACCCGCCGCTTGCTGTACGTCACCTGCACTCGCGCAGAAGATAGCCTCGCGCTTGTGCTATATTCCGAGGCCCCCGACACGATCCGCCACTTTTTGGTTTCCAAGGGATGGGTGTCCGAGGACGAGGTCGTGATGGCTGGCCCTGCAGGGACCTAGAGGACGGTTGGATGCCTGTTTCCGCGGCAGAGCGAAATCTGGGTCGTCAGAACGGCACTACCTGAGACGCGAATTTGATCATAAAGCTTTTCTCTGAAGACTCAAGAAATTCAGCCAGATCAATATGGTAGAAGAGTTGGCTGCGCGATAGTGTATTTTTCGGAGTTACATTACTCTCATTGATTGCAACCGGAATTAATTCAAATATCATGAACATCGATTTCAAGGCCATAAGAACCATAGACGGGAAAGCCTCGACCGGATTCGAGGAACTTGTGTGCCAACTCGCAGCTTTGGAGCCAGTTCCGGGCGGCGCGCGATTTCATCGAAAGGGTACAGGAAAAGACGGTGGCCTTGAGTGTTTCACACGCTTTTCCGACGGAACAGAATGCGGTTGGCAGGCCAAATACTCTTGGCGGTTCGATCACAATTTGGAGCGTAGCTTGCACAGTTCAGTCAAGAGCGCTCTCAAAAAGCACCCTAATCTAACCAAGATCTTTGTTTGCCTCCCCTTTGACCGGTCGGATCCCTTTTCCACCAATGAGACGCAGCTGGAGGCGTTCGAGAGGTGGCGGAATAAAGAAGTCGCGGAAGCAGCCAAGCAGGACCGACAACTCGAAATCGATCTCTGGGACGCTTCCGCGCTTAAGACGAAGTTGACCAATCCAAGTGGCCATCATGCTGGCCGCATCCGTTACTGGTTCGAGAGTCAATTCCTCTCGCCTGGTTGGTTTCAGGATCAGTTCGAGCGTAGCAAAGCTGCTCTTGGCCATCGTTATACGCACGAAACCAGCGTGAAAATTCCCATCCGCCGCGCGCTCCTTGGAGCCACTCGGAACCCCGAGCTATTAACCTCGTTGCGCAATCATCGCAACGACCTGCGAGATGCCTGCAACGAGTTTCAGACTGCTTTCGTGCTTTCAGACGAAGACGCCGATACGATGTCTGCGCTCGGCGAATTATTGGATGATGTTGATGAACTTCCTCATCAAGCCTGGCCGGTTGACCACTGGCGCAATGTGCTGGATCAAGGGTTAGATATAGTTGAGCGCAAATATCACGATGAGATCCGTGAAACATATTCCACAAACAGTGATGAGAAAAAAACTAAGAAGAACCAGGTGTATGACGCACGCCACGCGCTCGAAAAGCTGGAGCGTGTCTCTGCAACGCTGCGGGCGAGAGCTTGGGAAATGGCCGTCATTCCTCATATGCTTATCACTGGCGAAGCTGGCAGTGGAAAGTCCCACCTTCTCGCCGATGCCTGCAGCCATCAGCTGAACAAGAAACGACCCGCTGTGTTGTTGCTTGGCGGCCAGTTGAACGACGCGGAAATCTGGCCCCAAATTTCGAACCAACTTGGTCTTCCCCTTCACTACACGCGAGATCAACTTCTTGGGGCGCTCGACGCCGCTGGCGAAGCTGCTGGCGTCAGAACCATGCTTTGTATCGACGCGATTAACGAGCGCAATGGGGGCGAGGTCTGGCCGAGCCGTTTCGCCGCCTTTCTCAAAGACGCAGAAGCTTATCCCAACGTCGTCGTCGTTCTATCCTGCCGGTCGACTTATCTGTCGCAGATTGTGCCGTCACATTTGGACGATGCTAAGCTGCCGCGTCTCGAGCACTCTGGGTTCTCGATGCGTGATGCGCGCAAATTTCTTTCTCTGCGCAATATCCTGCTGCCGGATCAACCATTTTTACCGAACGAACTCCGCAACCCGCTGTTTTTGAAAGTCTGCTGCGACGCTTTGGATCGCCAAGGAAAGAAGGGCTTTCCCAAGGGAATGCAAGGCGTAACAGAAATTTTTAAGATGTACCGAGTCGCGCTCTGCGACGCAGTGGAAGCTCGCTTAAAACTTGCTCCGCGCCGGAAATACCCTGTCAAAGCGATCGAAATCCTTGCCAAGGAGATCGCTACAACTACTGATCCTCTCATTGAGTATGATCGAGCAGCAGACCTTCTTGCACCCATCTGCGGTAACAATCCCAGCCTCGATAGCGATTTGCTCGAAGCGCTCAGCGACGAAGGCCTTCTCGCCATAGAGCCGATCCGCGAGAATGGCGAAGTTTGGGAATATGTCCGCTTCAGCTTTGAGCGGTTCGGCGACCATGTGGCGGCGCAAGCCATCCTTGACGCGACATTGATCGACGAGACTCTTCCATCGCCGCTTTCGCACGACATCGCACTTTTCAAAGCCTGCTCACGCCAAGGTGCTCCACAGGGCGTCCTCGACGCTCTCGCAATTCAATTGCCGGAACGGACTGGCGTGGAACTTCCGGACGCGGTCAAAGACGCAGACCGCTGGTTGATTTATTGTATCTCCCGCGAAAATATCGCTTTGCGTCGGCGCGAGAGTGTGACAGCGCGAAGTTTCGAATTGCTGGGAGAATGGGTTGACCCAGATGAGATCTGGAACACACGAATCCAGCTCGCGCTTAGGACAGACGGGCCTTTCGGACTGAATACATTCCATCATGACCTATTGCGCTTGCCTATGCCTAAGAGGGATGCGGAATGGTCGAGCTATGCTGGCGAGTCCGCGGACAACGGACGAGAAGGTGAGGAGGAACTCGACACTCCACTACACGACCTTATGGATTGGGCAATGGACGCGAGACCTGGTTCGTTGGATGACGAAGCCGCTACGAACGCTGCGGTCCTCCTTACTTGGTGTCTTTCGACGACATATCGGCGCGCGAGGGACCGCGCCACCAAAGCCCTGGTTGCTCTGTTTATCGCGTCTCCCAAATGTGGTCTGGAACTGCTTTGTCGCTTCGACGAGATCAATGATCCCTACATTGGCGAAAGACTTGCCGCCGCAATCTATGGTCCGGCCTTGCAATCTGCATGGACCGATGCGGAACTGACCAAAATCGCCCAGATGACCGCGAACCGCCACTTTGTGGAGAACAATCCGCCTATAGACCTGCTGTGGCGCGATCATCTCGTCGGACTTCTCGAGTACTCCAGGCATCGTTGCTGCGCACTTGACGTTCCAAAGGATACCCAGCTCCAGGCTCCTTTCGACAGTCCATGGCCTCTTGAATTTGCTCCAGAGATGGAGCGTGGCAAGGATCCCCGCAACTCCGAAACATCGTGGGACATTATCAGCTCGACGGACCTGCACGGTGATTTTGCATGTTACGTAATCAAGTATGCTGTCCAAAACTGGGCAGTAGGCGAAGAGGGCTCCGCCCTTCCAACACCAGAGGATCTTTACCAAACATGGCGAGCCGAGTTCGAAACGTCCTGCACCGAAAAGGAACGTGCTCTTGTCGATGAACTAATCGCGCTCCGATCGTCATCACATGATTGGTGCTACCCTGGGACGGAGCAGGGCATACTCCACAAAGAGATGGAACAAAAACTCCGCAAGCTCCTCGGCGACCAACGGTACGAGGCCTATCGCGTCCGGGCAGGGCATTGGGCAATGGACCGCTCGGATAGCTGGGCAACAGACCGTGCGGCACAGTTCGATCTAGGTTGGGCGCAGCGCTGGATCTGCCGCAGAGCTCATGACTTAGGCTGGAAAGCCAATTTGCATGCTGGCTTTGACCGCACCTGTAGCGGCGATAGAACAAACCACGCGAAGGAACGGATCGGCAAAAAATACCAGTGGATCGCGTTAAGGGAGTTGATGGCGCGAATTTCGGACCATTGCGGAGCCGTTGAAGGGGACCGGCCACAACACTTGCGGGAAACCGTTCGACGCCTGCGCGATATGGATCCGAGTCACCTAATGACGAAGAGTCACGATTGGGGCTGGGCGAAGTTTGATGAGCCCACCTTCTGGATGCCCAAAGCTCCCCTTCTATCACCACGCTCGGTAGAGGAAGCGTGGGAATGGCTTGATAGCGAACGAGACTTTTTGGATGGCGAGGAATTTCTCGATTTCCAAGTCGATGAACAAGGCCTGAAATGGTTGCCGCTTAGAGATTTTCAGAGCTTCAGCGGCATCGGGGCTTTCAGAGAAACAGCGCATATAAGAAAGAAGACATGGCGACGGTCGACGTGCTTTTTAGTTCGGAGAAACGATCTTGCAGGCGCACTCCAGCACCTGGACGGCCAAATGCTGACAGCCGATCATGACCTAGGCTTCACAAACGATGCATCCTCAGAGGACTTTCTTGGCGAGTTAGGATGGCGCACGGACACAGGCGAGCACTGGATAACCGAGTGGGCTCGAAAATGGATTGATAAGCCTACGCCAACTTGGACGATGGCCCCTGTGGAGGGCCTTTGTCCGACGATGGAGTTCTTACAGGAAGCGAGTGGCTACAACTATAGCCTAGAGCAGAATTTGCGCCTTATATTGCCCTGTCCATGGCTGACGCGAAACCTGAATATGTCGCTCAAAGATGGGCGCGATTTGATCTACACTGACACGAATGGCAGCGAGATATTCAAGGATCCTTCCGCTTCAAAGAATGGACCAAGTAACGCTCTCGTCAACAGCGACGCTTTTTTGCGTCTTTTGTCAGACAGGGAATTCGCGCCGATATGGGTCATCGGCGGAGGAAAGGAACTGTACTCCGACAAAAATGATGTATTCGGTCAAAGATGGTTCACCAGCACTTGGACCCTTGAGGACGGTACGTTTCGAAAATGCTCTCTTGAGACCGAGGAAGATCGCCGACGGGAGGGGGAAGGTTCTGGCTGAGTATCAAAAGATCGGCATTCAATCCGTGCGAACAAGGCATTTCTGCGAATGATATGGGTTCGAGCAGCGCAAGAATTCAACGGTGCGGCGAATGACCGGATTGGTGAAGCTGCAGCGCAGCGACTGACGGCGTCGCCTAGGTCCGCTATGGGCCGTCCTCAACGACGGCTATCATACGAGGGAAAGGGCCATCGCTGCGACGCCGCAAGTTGGCTCAGAGCCCAGATCTAAATTAAGGTTGCTTCGCAGCAAAAGTCGGCTTTTGTTGGAGTTATGAAATTTGCGAAACAAATCCAAACAGAGCGATTGTTGTTGCAGCCGTTGCGAAAGCGAAATCTTTGGTTCTTCTGCAGGCTCATTGGGAGCCAAAGCGTCAGGCGCTATCTAGGCGGACCCGTTGTCTGGAGCCAACGGCTTTCACGTTTCAGGCGATATATGTCTGCACCGGACTTCGTCGGGATTTGGGTGGTTAGCCTGACAGAGCGAAATCAGCCCATCGGGCTGGTTGAACTTGGTCCCCATAGAGATGGAAAAGACTACGAAATTTCGTACCAGTTTAGCCCAACCTTTTGGGGTAAGGGATTGGCTAATGAGGCTGTTCAGGCCGTCATCAGCCATGCTCTCGGCGAAACCGATTTAGAGCGGATCATCGCAGAAACACAAAGTGCCAATTCGGCTTCCTGTCGTTTGTTGAGAACACAAGGATTGGTGGAGGTTGAACGAGTAGAGAGATTTGGTGCGGAGCAGATCATCTTCGCTACAAGCTGACAGCGGATATCAGTGCGAGAGCAGCGATATGTCGCTTCGTCCGCAACTTGCACTTTGGCGATCGCGGCTAGTTTGCACTTGCAGCTAAAGTCCGGTTTGACGGGCCGCACCGCAACGACGAAGTGTGTCGGTCAACGGCAGCAATGGGCCGCTTGCGGAGCCATGCTCCCAGCAGACGGCAGGACATCTCGGTTAGCGACTAATATTCAAATTTTGGCTGACAGCATAGAAAGAAGGGTCAGATGGTCTCGTTCAAAGCCGCGTATTCCGTCTGCCAACTTTTCGGTCGCCATTGCATTCTGGTTCAGACCCCAGCGAAACTCGGTTTCAGCGAGGGCTCGATGACATGAAGGCGCTTCGTGCTCTCCACTCAAGGCACGAGCGACTGTACTGTCATCTCGAGCCAGTTCGTCCAAAAGACCGGGCGAAATCGTAAGACGATCACAGCCTGCCAATGCTTTGATTTGATCGGTGTTCCGGAAAGAAGCACCCATGACGATCGTGCGAATGTCGTGTTGCTTATAGTACCGGAATATCTCCTGAACGGACTTCACGCCAGGGTCATCATCCGCAACGTAGTCCGTGACCCCTTCAGCCTTTTTGAACCAGTCAGTGATGCGTCCGACGAAGGGTGAAATCAGGAACGCGCCTAAGCATCTGCACATGCTTTTGCCTGTTCTATGGAAAACAGCAGAGTCAGATTGCAATTAATGCCATCTCTTTCGAGCCTTTCGGCAGCTCTTATGCCTTCCCATGTTGACGCGAGCTTGATCAGGATTTTCTCCCTAGGAACTCCGCGACGGTCGTAGTCTTCAACTATACCCATAGCTTGGCGGTAGGACGCGTCAGAGTCGAACGACAAGCACGCGTCGACTTCGGTGGAAACACGCCCAGCCACCATTGGCGCCAGATTGGCACCTACTGCCACTGTCAGCGTGTCGCAAAGACCAGACGCCTCCATTCCAGCGGTTTTTGCTTTTGCGACTTCCTCATCAAGAAGAGGCGTCAGTGACGGGCTGCGAAGTGCGGCCAGAACAAGCGATGGATTGGTCGTGCAATCCATTGGCTTGTGTTTCTTAATCTCCGCCGGATCACCTGTATCCGCAACGATGACGGTCATTCTTTCAAGCTGCTCTAGCGCGGTGGCCATGTGACTGTACCTCTATTCTAATGGATGAGCTTAGTTGTCCGACCGGCCCAGCATTGCTTTCGCCTGCTTTAAGACGTTTGCAGCCGTAAGCCCGAACACTTCATAGAGTTCCTCGGCGCTAGCAGACGCGCCAAAGCGATCCACTCCGATGAACCGGCCGTCCGCTCCGGTGTATTTCTCCCAACCAAAGGAGCTTGCGGCCTCAAGTGCTAGTCTTGGTGCATGACCAAGTGTATCGGCCCGGTGGTTGTAGGGTTGTTGTTCGAAGAGACGCCAACACGGCATAGAAACGACCGCCGCATTAATGTTACTTTCAGAGAGGTGTTCCGCCGCTTCTAGCGCAATAGAAACCTCAGTCCCGGTCGCGATGAGGGTGATATCTCTCTCGCCCGCTGGTTCCCTGATCACATAAGCGCCCTTGGCCGAGAGGTTCTCTTCGATGCGCTGATCTCGCGCTTGTGGAACAGCCTGACGGGAGAACGCAAACAGGGATGGTCCATCAAATGCTAGGGCCGCTTCATAACACTCGAGCGTTTCGACAAGGTCAGCGGGACGGAACACGTTCAGGTCAGGGATCGACCGCAAGCTTGCCAGGTGTTCCACAGGTTGGTGGGTTGGTCCGTCTTCGCCCAGCCCGATAGAGTCATGCGTCATGACAAAGAGCGTTTTGGACTTCATGAGTGCAGCTAGCCGGATTGCGTTTCTCATATAGTCGGAAAAGACAAGGAACGTCCCGCCATAGGGTATGAAGCCACCGTGTAAGGCGATACCATTCATAGCTGCGCCCATTGCGAATTCCCGAACCCCATAGTTGACGTACCGACCAGACGAAGTTGCCGAGAAGGCGCGATCTGTTGCAGTGGTTTTGGTTAAGTTGGACCCTGTAAGGTCGGCCGAGCCTCCGATCATTTCAGGCAAGAGGTCAGTGAGTACCTCCAACCCCAATTGACTGGCTTTGCGTGTCGCAACCGAACTTGGGTTCTCGGCCCATTTGGCTTTGGCGTCTTGGAGCTTCGCAGCAAACCCTTCAGGGGCTTTCCAGTCCATTCTGCGGGCATAGGCTTCCGCGAAATCTGGCGACAGCTCGTCGCGGCATGTTCGCCATGCGTCGTGCTGAGCTTTTCCTTTGAGACCAACGGTGCTCCATACCTCCAGGATGTCCGGCTCGATCGCAAACGGTTCTGAAGGCAGATCAAGCGCGGCTTTCGCCGCCGCCGCCTCTTCGGTCCCAAGTTTTGAGCCGTGAATGCCAGAGGTACCGGACTTGGTTGGTGCCCCAAAGCCAATCGTTGTTCTAAAAATGATGAGCGTCGGCTTGCGCGTCTCGGCGACTGCGCTGGCCAGCGCATCGTCAATTTCGGAATACGTGTGCCCGCAAGCTTCCAGCACATGCCAGCCCATGGCCTGGAACTTCGCACTCGTATCTTCCGTGAACGACAAGTTTGTATCGCCATCAATGGTGATGCTGTTGCTGTCGTAAAGAACATTGAGATGGCCAAGCCCCAAATGCCCGGCCAAGGATGCCGCCTCTTGGCCGACGCCCTCCATGAGACATCCGTCTCCCGCAAAGACCCATGTGCGATGGTTACAAATATCTGCGGTGAACTCGTCTCTCAAACGCCGCTCGGCCAATGCAAGCCCAACAGCCATGCCGAGCCCCTGTCCGAGCGGACCGGTCGTAACCTCAATACCGGGGGTATGGCCAACCTCCGGGTGTCCAGGTGTGATGGAGCCAGCTTTGCGAAAGCTCTTGATCTGCTCAAGCGTCATCTCTGGAGCGCTAGTGAGATAGAGCAGCGCATAGTGAAGTATTGATGCGTGTCCGTTCGATAGCACGAGCCGGTCGCGGTCATCCCACCGAGGGGCCGAAGCGTCAAACCGCAGATGATTGCAAACCAGTGCGGTGGCAATATCTGCCATGCCCATAGCCGCTCCTGGGTGACCGTGGCCCGCGTTTTCGACGGCATCGATTGCCAAGCCACGGATGGCGTTAGCCATCCGCCGATAGTTCAGTTCTGTCATGTTTTGAAATCCGCCTTTGAGCTCAAAGCGCCTTGGCTATGGTCACGGGTTGCCGTTCAAGTTTGGGATAGTGTTTCGAGAAGCGTTCGTATCGTGTCTGCAGATTAGTCGAACGACGGGGGTTGGGCTTGATAAGGCGGGCAGGGGCATTGGCTGCAGTCCGATGGAACGTGCTGTTCTCCGCCGTCGCCTTGGCAGCCGCACATGCTGCACCCAACAACACCGGCTCTTCGCAAGCGGGTAGGAACAAATCACAACCGGTCGCATCTGCATAGAGCTGCACCAAGAGATCGGATTTAACGTGTCCGCCGCTCAGATCGATGGCTTTGATTGGCAAGCCTGCGGAACGCATCGCATCAATGATCTGGCGGGTACCAAACGCAATTCCGAGAGCCGTTGCCCCATAGAGTTTTGGCAGCATAGTTTCTAGGTTTTCTAGCGATAGTCCTAGTATAGCACCGCGCATCGATGGATCAGCGAAGGGGGAGCGATTTCCAAGAAAGTCAGGTAAGACGCAGATTTCAGAGCCATATTCCGGGTCCGCCTGTAAGCCGTCCAAAAAGGCCTGACCAAGAGTCTGATGTGGCTTGTCGATGGGCGCGCGAAACATTCCAAGAATCTGATCCAGGGCAGCACCCGTCGCACTCTGCCCGCCTTCCAGCGCGTACCAGCCCTCCAACACCGCCCCCGCGTAGGGCCCCCAAACCCCAGCCACTTCCGTGCGCCGCTTTGTCAAGGCGATATGGCAGTTCGACGTGCCAGCAATGAGAGCAAGACGCTGGTCAATACCTGTCTCGTGTAAACCAGATGTGCCAAGTGCCCCTGCGTGGGCGTCGATCAACCCCATGCCGACACTGCAAGAGGTTGTAAGCCCAAGATCGCGTGCGGCAGCCTCTGTCAGGGACCCCACGCCTGCGCCGATCGGCGTGGCATTGGGTGGCAGGGCTGCGCGTTCCAGCAGATCGTCCAGACCGGCAGCCCGTAGAAAGTCCGTATTCCAGCCACCGGCATCGGGATCAAAGGTCCATTTGCAGCCCAGCGTACAGGCGGAGCGCTCAAACGTGCCGGTCGACTTGAAACATAGGAAATCCGCCAGATCTCCAGCATAGCCCAGCTGGTCCCAAATCTCCGGTCGGTTTCGTTTCACCCACATCAACTTGGGGATTTCCATCTCAACTGAAATCGCACCGCCGAGGTTGCGCAGCACGGAGGAGCCCGTCGCATTGACCTCGTCCGTTTCGGCCGTCGCTCGATGGTCCATCCACATGATGATGTTCCAGGGCGTATCGGTTGTCGAAAGCGGCAGTGGGTTATGTTCTTTGTCTAAAAGGACGAGGGAGCAGGTCGCGCTATAGGACAGCGCGGTTACGTCCGCCCCGTCTACTTGCGCGGCGGCGAGGGCCTCTGCGACGGCAGTGCAGATCGCAGACCAGATGTTCTCGGACGATTGTTCGACATGATCCGTTTCCGGGCGATGTTGTGCGATGGGATGTTTGCCGACACCGATGAGGGTAGATTCGCCATCAAACACGCCGCAACGGGCAGAACCTGATCCGACGTCAATTCCGAGAACATAACGCATTGTGAACTCCTATCGTTTGGCCTGAAAGGGTGCGCGGAGGATCATCACGAGGATCAGGAAGCCGCCCCAAGCGGCCGTCGCCAAGTGCTGGCTCGCACCCATCAAGTTCATGCCGGAGGCGATGACCTGAAGGCTCATCAACCCAACGGCGAGGGGCAGGACACGCCCAAAGCCGCCGAAAGGATTTGCGCCTGCAAGGAAACACGCCAGGATCGTGATGAGGAGGTAGCTTTCGCCGTGTCCTACGCGGACCGAGTTGAACCGCGCCAGCATGATAATCCCGGCGAGACCGGCCAGCGCGCCGGATAGACCGTAAACCCAGACTAGGACGCGATTGACGTTGATGCCGGAGTAAAGCGAAGCCTGCGGGTTCGATCCTACCATGTGGATCGAGAAGCCAAGCTTCGTGAACTGCATGATGTAGAAGCAGACGGCGACAGCGGCCAAAAAGACTAACATGGGAACTGGGACGCCGAGGATGCTTTCGTGGCCCAAGGTCTTGAAGCTGTCGGGAAGACCGGAGATGTCACTGCCACGGGTCAGAAGCTCCCCTAAGCCACGCAGGAAGATCATTGCGCCCAATGTGACAAGGATCGGATGTGCGCCGACATAGGCCACCATTGCGCCGGTCACGAGGCCGATCAGCAACCCCGTGCCCATACCGATGATCAGGGCGACCGGTAGGGCGATTATGCCTGCCTCCATCAAGAAGGACTGTACAACAAAGGCCGCAGCCAACCCACATATATTCGCGGTGAATGTGACAGCCAGGTTGAGCCCGCCTGCGATAATCGGAATGAACATCGCAAGCGTGAGGAGCCCAAGCTCAGGCAGCTGGAACGCCATCGATTGGAAGATGCCCGGGGACAGAAACTGGGGTGCAAAGGTGCCGAACAGAGCGATGGAGGCGATAAGAAACAGCACCATCGCTGAGAGTTCGATCCGGTCGCCGGACCATGAGGTGAACGCATGTCGCATCTTAGGCCTCCTTACGGGATTTCAGGGATTCAGGCAGAAGGCGCTCAGCGTTGCTGGCTGTGATCGCGATTAGGATCACGGCGCCCACGATCATCTTGAATGCAAAGGGTGTGATGCCGAGTAGGTTCAGACCATTTTGAATGAGCGCCAACAGGACAACACCAAGGACAGCGCCCTGGACTGACCCTCGCCCGCCGCCCAAAACGGCTCCACCCAAGACGACTGCGGCGAGGATATCCAGCTCTCGACCGTAAAGGGCGTTTGGCACAACTTCGCGCACGATATGCGCCTGCATAAGGCCTGCGATGCCTGCACAGAGACCCAGCCAACCATAGGCAAAGGCTTGTATCCACGCGACGTTGATGCCGGATCGGCGGGCCGCATCCGGGTTGGACCCAAAGCCATAGATCTGGCGACCAAGACCCGTCCGCGCCAGAATGAACCACGTTGCGGACACCATCGCGACCATGGCCAGAACCGGCAGGTAGAGTGTGGCAGAGCCGCGTTCCAAAGGGATGCTCAGGATCGCCACACGGTCATAGAGCCAATCTGGGATATTATAGAGGGAGCGCCCCCGCGACAGGTACATCAGTAGTCCGAAGAACAGGTTGAACGTCCCGATGGTGACGATGATCGACACGATGCGAAAACGGTGGATGAAAAGTGCGTTGAAAAGGCCGAGGGCAATCCCAACCGCGCTCGCCAGCAGCAGACCTACAGCCCAATTGCCCCCGCCCATCTGCATCAAGAGCACTACGGTGATGTATTGAACCACCGAGGCCGCGACTGAGAAGGAAATGTCGATACCACCGGCAATCAGTACGACCACCAGACCGACTGCAAAAATGATGTTCACCGACTGATTGTTCAGCAGATCAAAGAGGTTTTGGAGTGATAGAAAACTGTCCGTTGCTACACTCAGGAACGCCGACAAGAGCACGATCAGGAGGGCTAGCACGCCTTCAGGACTCGCCATGAAACTACGCATTGATCATCGCCTCCAACGCTTCTTCTTTGATGTCGTGGGGCTTGAGTTCTTCGCGGATCGTGCCGTCGCGCAGGATAAGGACCCTGTCGGCATGGGTGTGAACTTCGCTGGCCTCATCGGTGATCAGTAGTATGGCCATGCCCTGATCGGCGAGCTCCCGCGCGATGCGGAAGATGCCAGCCTTTGCGCCTACGTCCACGCCCACCGTCGGCGCATCTAGGATCAGCAACTTAGGGTTCGTGGCCAGCCATTTGGCCAACACGATCCGTTGTTGGTTGCCGCCCGACAGCGAGTTGACGGGCAGGTCCGGGTTGCTGACTTTGGTCTTGAGCTGGTCGATCCAGTGATCACATAGCGCGCGGATACGGGCGGGGGACAGCCAATAGAACGGTTGCGCCAGATCATCGAGGACCGTCGCGGCCGTGTTTTTGACAATAGATTGGGTCTGGACCAGACCGAGGTTGAGCCGGTCTTCGGACACATAAGCGATGCCTGCGTCTATGGCGTCCTGGTTGCTCACAAACTGAACCGGCTTTCCGTCCAGTAGGATGTCGCCACGGCTTGGACGGGTCATCCCGAACAGGGACAGCGCAAGTTCTGTCCGGCCTGATCCCATCAAACCAGTTAGCCCAAGAATTTCACCTTTGTGAAGGGATAGGGAAATGTCCTGATACTCGCCCATTCTGGTCAGGTTTCGAAGCTCAAGCACTTTGTCTTCAAAGTCCTTCTTGGGCCTTTGCTGTTCGTTGAGTTCCATCCCGGTCATCAGCTCTGAAAGGCGCTTTTGGGTCATGCCCTTTGTCGGGTACGTGCCTACAAGTTTGCCATCTTTCAGGACGGTTACGCGTTGACAGACGTCCAGTACCTCGGCCAAGCGATGGCTCACAAAGACAATCGATATGCCCTCGGACGAGAGTTTACGGACGATCGACAACAGCGCCTGCGTTTCTTTGCGTGTGAGCGACGCGGTAGGTTCGTCCATGAAGACGATGCGCGCATCTGCTGCCAGTACACGGCAGATCGCCACAATTTGGCGTTTGGCGATGCTCAGGTCCCCCAGTCGCACGTCCGGATCGAGCGTGATGCCGATCCGGGCGATGACGTCTTCGGCGGTCTGACGAGACTTGGAAACTTTTCGAGCTCCGAGCGGCTTGGAGACAAAGCCATCGAAAGAGATATTCTCGGCGACTGTCAGGTCGGGAAACAGGGCCAGATCCTGCCAAATTACGTGTAGTCCATGCTTCTTGGCCTCATGGGGCAAAACGCGTGCTGCAGCAGGAGCGCCGTTGAACGAAATCTCTGCGCCTGGTTCAGGCACGTTAACGCCATTGATGACCTTGATCAGGGTGCTCTTGCCGCAGCCGTTTTCGCCGGCGAGGCAATGAACCTCTCCTTTCTCAAGCTCGAAGGACACATCGTGAAGCGCAGTGAACGCGCCGAATTTCTGGGTGACGCCCGAGGCGCGCAATGCTTGCTCAGCCATAACGATCCTTTGCCAGATGTTACTACATCTGACGTGACACTATATCATTTGGGGGAATTTTTGGGTGCGGCCACAAATTGCAGCCACACCCATGGGAGGTATCCAGATCAGAGACCCATTTCAGCGAGGCCGTTGATGGTCTCGGTGTTCAACGCCAGCGGCTTGTTTGCAAAGATGTTGTTCCCATCAAGTGCAATCGGACCAAGAAGCGGGAGGTCGTCGCCGTCGGCGATTTCGCCACCTTCGACCAACATGTTACCGAGTTCGACAAAGACCTTTCCTGCTTCAAGCGGGCTCCAGACAAATCCACCGGTGATCGCGCCATCATTGACAAGCTTCTGGCCCTGTCCGGCAGAGAAGAGGCCCACTACAGCAACCTCACCCGCAAGCCCACGTTCTTCGACCGCGCGGGCTGCACCAATCGGGCCTTGACTGCCAAAGGCAAGCACGCCCGCAAGATCTGGGTTGGCACGGATCAAGTCGAGTGTCGTGTTGCGGCTGTCATCGACACTTTCCGCGACGCCGAACCGGTCAGCGACTTGGCTCATGCCAGGGCAGTTTTCGTCAAGCCATGACACCGCCGCGTCAGCCCACGCGTTGTGTGCGGGAACTGTCAGGCCGCCGACATAGACTGCATACCCGCCTTCACAGCCGGTTGCCTCAGCAAAGAGTTCGGCATGTGCGATCCCGAGGTCGTCAGACGACACCATTTCAAAGTTGAAGTCGTTGTTCACGGTGTCGGGCGACTCGTGGGTGATCACAACAATGCCTTCGGCACGGGCACGTTCCAGCACAGGTTCCAGAACCGTCGCGTCATTGGGCACGACACCGATGACATCGACACCTCTTGCGATCAGGTCTTCAATGGCGCGGACCTGTAGGGCAGGGTCATCGCTGGTCGGACCAACCATGAATGCGTCCACGCCCAGGGCCTCTGCCTGCTCCTGGATGCCCTGTTCCATGGCGTTAAACCAAGGAATACCGCCAATTTTTACGACAACGCCAATCGTTGTTTCGGCCGAGGCAGTCCCCGCCGTGAGCAATGCAGCGACAGCGGCGCCGCCAAGAATTTTGGAAATGCCTTTCATGGCTTCCTCCCTTATTAAGCCCATCCTCCTGGGCAGTATAGCTGCGCAACTAATTTGCGCAACCGGTTGTGCATGGATTGCACAATCGGTTGCGCAGTGTCAACATGTCACGGATACGAAAAATCGGATTCCGCTAACTAATGCCAGAAAACACAAAGAAAACAACAATTTACGACTTAGCTGAGCTCGCGGGCACATCTGCGGGTACTGTCAGTGCGGTCATCAATGGCAACTGGAAAAAGCGCAGAATCAGCGAGAAGCTGGCTGAGCGAGTTTTGAAACTGGCCGAAGAAAACGGGTTTGCGCTCAACATGCAGGCGAGAGCGCTCAGCCGCGAAAAGTCTGGCATCATCGGGATGATTGTTCCGATGTATGACAACCGTTACTTTAGCTCGATCGCGCAAGATTTCGAAGTACGGGCGCGTGATGCGGGCTATTTTCCGATCGTCACTTGCACCCGACGCGACCCCGATCTGGAGGTCGCAGCCGCGCGGGCGATGTTGGGTTATCAGGTTGAAAGACTGATCTGTACCGGTGCCACAGATCCGGACCGGATCTACGATCTGTGCGCCGCGGCGGGGGTCCCGACGCTCAACCTCGACCTTCCGGGAACGAAAGCCAGCTCAGTGATCTCGGACAACTACCGCGGCGCCTTGGAGCTGACGGAAAGGCTCCTTACGGCGAGCACGTCTGACCGCCCGACTGTTCTGTTCATTGGTGGCAGGGCAACGGATCACAACACATCCGAACGGATCAGGGGCTTTCGTCAAGCATGCGCCGAAAGTGGCGTGCTTAAGCTTCTGCAATTCATGTTCTGCCCTGTGGCTACGCAGCAGAGAAGGCGAGATCGGCCTATTACGATTGGGCGAACGATCGTGGGGCAACTCCTGACGTCTTGTTTGTGAACTCGACGATTTCATTGGAAGGCTTATTGCCGCTCCTTGAGACAGACCCCGAGGAGAACAAGCAAATCATCGTTGGCTGCTTCGACTGGGATCCTTTCGCGGCGCAAACAAGCCCTAGCATGCTCATGGTCAAGCAGGACGTCAGCACCATGCTGGATTCTCTGTTCGAAATTGTTCAAAATCCTGATGATGACATTCGCCTGATACAGGTGCCAACAATCGTACAGGGGTAGCTCGCTCTAACCTTGCTTTAATAAGCTACCTGCTCGAACCCATAATTTCCGTGGTAGTCTCGCCAGTCGACAAAGACAGATCGGTGGTAGATGCTGGGGCAATTGTACCCCCAACGCTCTAATCCAACGTGGGCCTCTGGAAGGGCGAATGGCGTAGAACTAGCCCATGAGAACTCTCCCTGTGTTCCATAGGTCCCGAGGTAAACGGTTGCGGAACGATCGCAATCACCATCTCGGCCGGACTCGTTTTGGCGCGCATATCGGACGTCATAAACGCGGATGGAACGCACAAAATCGAACTCCGGGCCGCTAATGTCCATGTCAGCGCGGTCTTGAACCAACTGAAGCAAATTGCCGCTCAAGATCTGCTGCGGATCGAGCTCAGACACTTCCAGATCAGCGCTCTCGAAGCCACGAGCTTCGACAGCTAGTGTTGGCATCGGGGCTGAAGTTTCTCGTTCTTTGAACAGGATGTCGATCACGCGTCCAGGAGCATTCGTAGAACCCGAAGGATGATACGATGCCCCCATGGGACACCGCCAAATCTGCAGTGGCGGTTCGATGGGCCAAGGAGTAATCCTGCGGATGAATTCAGCTCGCGCCCGTGCGCAGGGAACCGATGCAGGCCAGCCTCCAGACAGGCAGAGTAATATTGCACAGTCGATTTGGTAAGTTTGAGCTTGCGCACGATTGGCGGTGCTAATGAACGAGCCGAGCAGTACAAACGCGATTAAGACGGAGTAGGTTCGAAGTGAGATAAGCATATGCAGCATCCAAGCAGGAAAGGTGCTGGCAGCGTATCTCAAAGACATAACACTGACACGATAGTATATTATTGTATATATATCGCGTAAGGTTTATTATGTTAAACTAATGTGGATCCATTATACACAAGCACATTCTCCACTTTCAGCAAAGTCTAATCGAAAGAACTGTACCGTGGGACACGGTAGTGCACTTGGCGTTGCTATCGTATTCTAAAGTACTAACTACCAATCCTCCGATCCTCAGTTGCAATGTTAGGAAGTAATAGCCCCAGGGCCAAACAGCCAATCACATAGATCGCGGTACAAGTAAGCAAAAGCGCGTCGACGTCTGAAAGCTCAAGCACACCCAGAAGCAGTGGAGTCCCTATCAAATTGCCAAGATTGCCGGTCTGAGCCATCAGACCATAGCAGAACGACTGATCCATCGAGGTTTGATTGAGTTCGGTGACTGATGCGAAAGTAGCGCCTTGAACGATACCTAGCACTGAGAGCAATACAACAGCTATGCAAGCAACCGGTAGAATTAAGCCTAAGAAGGTAGTCAAAGCGGCCATAGAAAACCCAGCCAAAACAACTGATGTTGCTTTGAAGCGCTTAAGAAGAATGGGCACCACCAATATACTTGCTGTTGTTGCCGCAAGTGGCATCGACGCAGTCAAACTTGACCGTAGGCTGTCATCAGTCAACGAAGGTAGAATTGTTACCAACGCCAAAAAAGTCAAAGTATAAAATAGCCAACTGAAACCAGGCCAGATCGCTCTAAGATCGAAGAGAGGCCGTAAGAATTTTGATTTTTTTGCTTAGGACGGCGGCGTGTCTTATTTGGGTGGTCATTGTTAGGAAAACCAATGCGAACCAGGCCAGCAAACAGAACAAGAAGTAAGCTGTGAAAATGAAATAGGCCACTAATGCCCAATTCTTCGATATTCGGAACCGCAATCCAGGCAAGGATTGCAAAGGAAACTCCGAAGAATGTGCTCCACAGAACCATTACAGTCCCGCGCCACTTTGCAGGTGTGGCCTCGGCCATCAAGACAGGAGCAGCGATCACAATTCCTAGATGCGTGAAACCTTCCAATACCCTGAGTAGTGCCATAACCTCAAACGGAGGAAAGTAGGCTTGGCAAAGCGAAAGGCACCCAGCTGTAACTAAGGAAAAGAAAAGTAGCCGCTTCAGCCCGACCCATTCCGCAACCTTCCCAGCAATTCCTCCAAACGAAGCGCCCACAATACTTACAAGTGTCAGCAACCAAACCACTTGTTCAGCATTGGAAGCATAAAGTATTGAAATCTCAGGCAGAAAAATAGATACTTTGGCAAACTGCATGCCTGCCAACAGACCCGCGACCCATAGTACAAGAATCCGAAAAAGCGAAATCAAGAAGCAACTCGAGTGACAGCCTGCAAAGCTCTGGTTGTGTACCAATCAGACTTCTCAGCTAACCGTGCAATCATCGCACCTGTGCTGCACCAACCGAGCCACAAATCACGGCAATTTCCAAAGCCGAAAGTTGTGGTCTCGCGAATTTCCATATCCGCCGTCAAGTGTTTCGGTGCGTTGCCCCCATTGCAGTCTGATGTATGGAATGAAACGAACATCGGCTAAAGCGACCAATCCAGGACCGGTTGCTCCGCTATGATGCCAAACGGATTATGGTGACCGTCATTGAGGTAATACCCACTCCGGATCGCACCAAAATCCACAGTCTTTCTTATGGAAGGCATTAGATAGATTTCTCGTGCGTAACGCCAGAGATTTGGAAAATCTACCAGTCGATGACGCGTGCAACGAAAATGCGTGGCATAAACAGAGTCAAATCGTACAAGCGTTGCAAACAGCCGGATATCAGGTTCAGTGAGGTTCCTAGTAACTAGGAACCTTTGAGATCGAAGCCGTTCGTCAAGCTCTTCCATCGTTGCAAAAACGAGGTCTACTGCTTCCTGATACTCATCCTGTCGTTGTGCTTTCCCAGCACGATAGACAGCATTCGATAAACCATCGTAGATCATTGCTAGCAGGTCATCAATTTCATCAAGGAATGACGACGGACGCAACTTCGAATGCGACCCTATCAGATCGAAAAAGCGCAAAATTGCTGTTGAGTCATTGCAAATGATCTTCTTTTCGGACCAATCCCATAACAATGGTACGGTTGCCCGGCCCGTAAAGGCGGAATCCGTCTCAGTATAGAGTTGATGGATATGGCGATAGTCATTTGTTAACGGGCCTTTGACAGCAACTTGGTAGCCCTCAATGCGCGGCCCGCAAGCAACTTGAATTGGTATCAAAGCATCAAGTTCATTAATTGCATGTGCGATGGCGGTTGCATGAGACCACGGACAACTCTTTGAGGCGACAAGAACCAACTGGTCTCTTCTTATATCTGACCCAAAGTTGCCCGATGGCGCCAAGAGTTGATGCAATGAGGAATCTTCTCGTACAAACCGTCCTTCCGTCATCGATCGATTTACGGCGCTCGACCACTTACCATTAAGCAGCATTCCCATTGGCTACCCCAAGACTATTCGCAGCACGGTGGCACCAAAAATGGTCAGACTGATAGGGTCTTTCTCCAGATTCTTTGCAGCTTCATCCACCAAAAGGGACTTCATGGTTGAGCTTCGCGATGCATCGCAAAAAACTCTTCGATGCTCTTTCGAGTTCGGTGGGCCATTCCGAAATGCTGGTCATGAGCCGGACGTCCAATTGCAATCGCGGTAACTGGGTCAACACCTGTTTCAAGCTTAAGCAATCGGCGACACTGCGCCGGAACAAAGCCTTGCATCTGATGCAGCTGAAGTCCAACGCTCAGCGCCGCAATGGATAAATGTGCAACGGCCTGACCTGTGTCATAGAACGCATAATCGTTCTTTTGCCCGTCTTTGCGTCGCTCACGTCGGGCAACGCTAAACACAAGAGCCGATGAATCTTTTGCCCAAGTCTGGTTGCTTTCGGATAAGACCTTTAGAAATTCTTCGAATGCTGCTTGATCTTGGCGCAAGGCCACATGAAAGCTCCAGGGCTGTTCGTTGTACGCGGACGGCGCCCATGACGCGGCGCGCACAATAGCTTCAATTTCGGCCTCTTCGACTGTACTTTTGTCGAATGCACTTGGGCTAAAACGAACACTCAAATCGATCATTCATTGACTCCATCTCTATTATGAAATTGTAGCCACTGCAGAATGTTTGTCTGGACTAACGTTTGCGCGTTATGGTCTAATTAAGTTACCATGTACAACATTCCGCTCAGCTTGCTCCGGGCATTTGCCGCGATTTATGAAACAGGTGGCGTGCGTTCAGCTTCCCGGATACTCGGCATCGCTCATTCTGCAGTAAGTCGATCGCTACGTGAGTTAGAGGCTTTTTTGGACGCTGATCTTGTCGAGCGATCTGAAGGGCGCCGAATTCTGACTTTTACCGTTGAAGGCGAGAAGGTTGGAAGGGCAGCGCTTAGAACTATGAAGGACTTGGATAGCACGCTCAACAGCGTGAAGCGCATCAAGGGCCGATCGTCAGTTGTTCTGGAAACGACACCGAGCTTTGCCACAAGATGGCTTTTCCCCCGACTGGGACAGTTTGAGCAAGAATTGCCATGGATCGAGCTCTCAATCTCGATTGACCAAAGATTAGCAGGCCCAGGACAACTTCAATCTGACTTAGCTGTGCGACTTGGGCATGGTCCTTGGGCGGGCCTTTCATGCGAGTCGCTTTCGGATGATCAACTCATTGCTGTTGCTTCACCGGATTATTTAAAGTCAGTAACTGGAAAGTTTGAACTTTCAAAGTGTCAGCTTCTCCACGACAGAGACCCTATTGCTGGATGGACAAGGTGGCAGGATAACTTTGGTGATTTGGCGCAAGCCTTTGACGCCGGTCCGCGTTATACTTCTGGCGATCTTGTCTTGAGAGCCGCCGAACGAGGTATGGGCGTGGCACTCTCTCGACAGTCACTCGCGTCAGAGAGTCTGGAACTAGGCACTTTGATTCAGGTCGAAAGCGAAAAGACTATCCAATTGAAAGGGTCTATATGGCTGGTAATGCCGGAGACCATTGATCTGCGCAAACCCGTCAGGAAAGTCGCCGAATGGTTAAGGCAGCAATTCAAGGTTTTGAACTAGAATATGAGTAAACTAGAAATTGAACTGAGAAAGGGGCAGCGCCATGCCTCCAAAGGATAAATTGTTTCTTTTGGCTCCTGATTTCGAGGACCCTGCCTATCCCAACACGGCCTTCTATTGTTGGCATTGCGCATTGATGGAAGGCCTTATTGCCTCCTTTCCGTATTTGAATGAGTTCATTGACGTGCAACGCGTTTCATGGCCCAAACCCAGACAGGAGCTTGTTAGTCTTTTGGGTGAAAACCACCAATCGACGCCTGTTCTAGTCTACGCAACGAACCCTCCATCGGGAGTAAATACAAGACAGCAGAATGGGATTCATTTTGTAGACGATAAAGATGAGTTGCTACGGGCTTTAAGTATAAGCTACGGAATTCCTTCGCCTCATCCTTAGTGCATACCGAAGCCTCGACCGATCAAGTTTTGGATGGGCTAATATTGTCAGGGACCAGGATCAATCCTGAATATTCAGCCCTTACATTTTATAGAAATTACTGGTGCGTCACTTCATTACTTGAGCTTGCAACATGCATTTGACCTTCCCCCTAATCCTTTAAAATCGCACGGCAGGCTTTGCTGAAATAGGTTCTCCGTCAAAGCAAACTACAACGTTTTTTGATCAACTGCTTTCATATCAAATCGTAGCCCCGTGAAGATGCCCGCGGCCCGCAAACTAGATTGCATCAATCGTACGGCCACGAGTGAAATTGGCAAAGCCGAATAATGACGGCGGCCGAAAAGCTCTTATTGATCACATAGCGTGCGGATAATGTGTTTTGTGAGCATCGTCGCTCGATGGACTATTCAAGAAGACGAAGTAAAGATCTCTTCGATCGATGATTTCAGATTAGACATATCGTCAATCAACAGATCAGGCTGCAAAATGGACAGTCGGTCTTTGAGTTTGGCAGGCTTGCTATGACTTGCACCGCAAAAACCGATCACTGGCATGCTTACCGCTTTCGCTGCTCGGATGCCCGCCGGACTGTCCTCAACAACGATACACGTGTTCGGTGTAGCATTCATCCGTTTCGCGGCGTAGAGGAAGACATCTGGATGCGGTTTACCGCGTTGAACAAAATCGGTGCTGAAGAGTTGTTCTCCAAAGTGATCGTCGAGACCTGTGAGTGTCAGCGACATTCGAATACGCGCCAAGTTGGAAGACGACGCAACGCACTTCGCCATATCTAAAGAAGACAGCGCCTCGGAAATACCGAAAACAGGTTTGAGCGACTTCCGGAATGCGTCGAAGATTTTCACCTGGAAGTCCAAAAGATCGACAGGCGCAATCTTCTGATCGAAGAGAGCTTTCGCATTTTTTGACGCTTCCACGACAGGCTTGCCGAGGAACGCCTCGTAGGCTTGTGCCTCGGTGATCTCAAATCCTGAATTTCGGCAATGCTCAACAAGCAGGTCAATCGAGATCGGTTCACTATCGACCAAGACACCATCGCAATCGAAAATGATAAGAGGAGTTCTCATGCCGCTGTGCTCTGTGTCAGGCGAGCCGAGGCCTGCAACGCTTCGAACGTTAGGTACCTTTGTCGGTGAAGTGCCTTTAGCTCGCCGTCGACCGGTTTAAACCGACAACCCAGCGTCGACATATTGACCATGGCGTTCTGGAGCGAGTCAAAATAGCCCGAAGCAACCGCGCCCAACATCGCCGAGCCTAACAGAACTGGCTCGGCCGAGCCTGATTCAGCGAAAGCGATATCCGCGGCGTCGGCAAGTAGTTGTTTGACGAGAGGATTCTCCCCTGCCCCGCCGCTTATCACGACTAGCTCAGGATTGACGCCATTGTCCCTTTGGACATTCAAGATCTGACGGAGCCCGTACCCTAGTCCTGTGATTCCAGCGACGTAGAGGCCGATCAAAGCAGCTTCACTTGTATCAAGATCAAGCCCGGAAATGATCGCCTTCGCCTCAGGATCGGCGAAAGGCGCGCGGTTCCCAAGAAATTCTGGAACAACAACAATGCTCTTGGCCAGATCAACAACATCCGAAGGCTTTGACACTTGGTCAGCGATTCTCTCCAGAAGATAATCGAGAAGATGTAATCCCGCGCTGTCAGCAGCGGCTTGAGCAGCAGGATAAGCTGAATGAAACCTCACCAGCTGCGCTATTGCTTCTCCAGCTGCGGACTGCCCACCTTCACTAAGCCAAAGGCCAGGAACCATCGCTGAATAGTACGGCCCCCAAACCCCAGGGACGAAGGCCTCATTGACTGAGGACGACATCGTACAAGCAGATGTTCCAAAGACATATGCCATCCTCGAAACGGCGCCTTCATTTGGACCTGCAGCCCCAACTGTTCCAATACCACCAGCATGCGCGTCGATGAGTCCTGCACCGACAGCTGTGCCGGACTTCAGTCCCAACTCGGAAGCGGCACTGGGAGTGAGTCCGCTTCCGAGAGGTGTGCCTGCATCGACAATGGATTTACCAATGCGCCGGAAGTCCTCGTCAGCCAATTCCTTCAAGCCAATGGCCTCAAAGTAGCTCCTGTCCCAGGAATTCTCATGGGCAAGATAGGTCCATTTGCAGGTCACGGTGCAAACTGACCGGGAAAAAGAGCCGGTTGCACGCCACGTCAGAAAATCTGTGAGGTCAAAGAATTGGCCTGCACCTTCAAAGGTCTCAGGCATGTTTTCTTTGAGCCAAAGAAGCTTAGGTGTTTCCATCTCTGGGGAAATGCGGCCTCCCACATAGTCCAACACTCGGTGCTTAGTTGCATTTATTCGCTCGGCTTGTTCGATCGCACGATGATCCATCCAGACAATTACGTTTTGGTTGTTGTAGCCGGAAGCGCTAACTGTGAGTGGTCTGTTCTCTTTATCCAACACAACCAAAGAACAGGTGGCGTCAAACCCAATGCCACGAACTTGATCTACCGCGACACCGGAAGTCTCGACGGCATCGTTCACGCTTTTGCAAACTTGCTGCCAAATGTTGTCGCTGGACTGTTCAGCGATATCCTCGGCGCAGCGAAACATCTCGATGTCGTTAACGGCACTAGCAATCAGCGTTCCGGTAGCATCGAATACACCAGCACGGGCACTCCCGGTTCCAACATCCACGCCAATGAAATAAGTCTCTTGGGGAATTTTCATTTTTCTTTTCAGTTTATCTTTTAGGGTCAGAAACGACCACTATGACGGTTCAAAGTTCAACGCTGTTAGGGAGCAATACCAGATCCCTAATCGTGACATTACGTGGGCGCGTGAGCATAAAGAGAACGCAATCTGCGACTTCATGAGGTTGCATTAAGCTGCCATTATTCAAAGCTTCATCTAACTTTTTCTTGGGCCAATCATCCAAAAGTGCTGTCACAACAGGCCCGGGCAATATCGCACCCACACGAATTCCATGTTCTGCGACTTGCCTCCGGACTGTGTGGGTAAACGCCTGAACTGCATGCTTGGAGGCCGTGTATATTGGTTCCCAAACCACTGGAATGACTCCGGCGATTGAGCTTGTCATGATTACATCCCCGCCACCGTTTTCTTTCATGATCGGCAAGACCGCATGAACGCTGCGAAAAGCTGCGTTGATGTTGAGGTTCAACATCCGATCCCATACATCAGGATCGCCCTCTAACACCGAGCCGCCAATGTACCCACCTGCATTTGCATGAAATATATCGAGCCTACCGGCAACGTCCAAGATGCGGGGCACCATTTGCGACACGCTGTCTGCATCCAAAAGGTTGGTTACGACCGGAAAGGCATTTTCCCCAAGCTCATCGCAGAGGCTCGTGACCTTCTCTTCGGCATAGTCCACCAAGGCGACCCTGGCTCCTGCATCAAGCAAGGTTCTTGCCACCTCCAGACCAATGCCTGATGCCGCACCGGTGATAGCAGCTACTTTTCCCTCAAGGCATGTAGATGTCATATGCCAATCCTCCCGTTTTTCTTGTTCAGTTGACCCGCTGCTTATCGGCATCGAAGAGATGACACCGCTCTGGGTCAAAACTCAGGAAGATTGTGTCCCCGCGATTGAAACTGCGTTCTCCAACGGCGCGCACGGTTATCTGGCCAAGCTCCGGAACATCCACGTATAGGAAGGCGTCGCTACCAAGTTGCTCTTCAACGGTCACCGTGCCTTGCCAGTCGCCGCCATCGTGAGAATAAGTGATGTGCTCTGGCCGTATCCCGAGCGTCATGCTCGAAGTCATCTTGTCTTCAGTCGTTCCGGGGATGCTTTTGGCGACCTTGTCTGCAACAATCACGGACCCATTGGCCCCTGGTTTTGCTGGGACGAAGTTCATCTTTGGTGATCCGATAAAGCCAGCAACGAAGACGTTGTCCGGCCGGTCATAGAGCTCAACAGGCGTATCAAACTGCTCAACGCGGCCGTCGCGCAGAACAACGATCCGTTCAGCCATTGTCATGGCTTCCACCTGGTCGTGGGTCACATAGATCATTGTTGCATCAAGCGATGCATGCAGCTTGATCAACTCGATACGCATTTGCACGCGCAGGGCCGCGTCCAAGTTCGACAGTGGCTCATCGAACAGGAACACAGCAGGTTCGCGCACAATAGCACGACCAATCGCAACACGTTGCTGCTGCCCACCCGAGAGTTCACGTGGTCTCCGGTCCAGGAGTTTTTCCAGTCCGAGGATCTCAGAGGCTTTTGCAACCTTAGCATCGATCTCTTCCTTCGGCAGGCCAGCGATTTTCAATCCGAACGCGACGTTGTCCCGCACGGAGATATGGGGGAAGAGCGCGTAGGATTGGAACACCATGGCAATCTGTCGATCCGATGGCTGAGCGTCCGTTACATCGCGACCCGCAATTCCAACGGTGCCGGAGCTCATAGTCTCTAGCCCTGAGATCATCCGCAAGAGCGTGGACTTGCCGCACCCCGATGGTCCGACAAAGACGACGAACTCTCCGTCTTTGATGTCCAAGGAAATGTCTTTGATGACGTCTACTGAGCCGAAGCTCTTCATGACGTTTTGGAGTTCTATTTGCCCCATTTTGGTGTTCCTTTAGTAATGCAGCGTGTGGATCGAGAGAGTTGGTCAGCCATTTTTGACGGCTCCCATTGTCAAACCCGACACGATGTGGCGTTGCATGATGAGTGTGAAGATGATGGGCGGCAGAACCTGAATGACGGTCGCCGCGGATACGAACTCCCAGTAGGTTCGCGTGATTGTCGAGAAGGTCGAAATCACAACCGGGAAGGTCTTGGCTTCATTGGAGGTCAAGAAGAGTGCAAGCAGCAACTCGTTCCATGCAAAGATGAAGACAAAGGTTGAGACCGTAGCAATCCCACTTTTGGTTAGCGGCAAAGCGACCTGCCAAAAAGTTTGGAACCAGGTGCATCCTTCAATGCGCGCTGCCTCGATGATCTCTTTGGGAAGATTGCGAAAGAACGACATCGCGACCCAGACCGCAAACGGCAGGTTGAACCCCGCATAAACGATGATCAAAGCGAAATGCGTATCAAGCATCCCCATGCCATTGAAGATCATGAACAATGGGACGGCCGCCGCGATCGGTGGCATCATGCGGGTCGAAAGGATCCAGTCAGCAAGAAAGTTGTTGCCCTTGAATTGAAAGTTCACCAACCCAAAGGCACAGGGCAGCGCAAAGATCATGCAAAGAACTGTCGCGCCCAATGTGATGATCACGGAGTTCAGTAAGAAGGACCAGTTCTCGGCCAGAAGTGTTTTGAAGTTCTCCAGATAGCTGAAATCAGGCCACCAAACCGGTGGAATGGAATAGATGTCGACCGGCGTTTTGAACGCCCCCATGAACATCCAGATGATCGGCAGGGTGAAAATCAACATCACGAAGATTGCAGCGACATACGCACCGATGAGGTTCGACTTAGGCATTTTGCATTCTCCGCAAGAAGCTCACCGTGATGGTGGTGACAATGATGCTGATGATGAGGATGATGACGGCTGCGGCGGACCCGTAACCCACGTTGAAGAAGGCGAAGTCCTGACGGTATGTGAAGAAAGTCAGAAGCTCCGTGCTGTCGCCCGGCCCCCCTCGCGTTGTGATGTAGACGAGATCGAATAGCTTAAGGTTGTCGATCACCCGCAGGATGAGACCGATCAGGATCACGTCTTTGATCGCAGGCAACTCGATCCACCGCGCCACATGCCACCAGCGTGCTTTTTCGAGCGAGGCGGCCTCATAGAGTGACGTTGGGATCGACACAAGACCTGCGAGCATCAAGAGCATCATGAACGGGGTCCATTGCCAGACGTTGATCGCGATGATGGACCAAAGCGCGAGGTTGGGATTACCGAACCAAGAGATCGGCTCGACACCAAATCCAGACAGGATGTAGTTAAAAATGCCGAGCGTCGGGTTGAGGATATAGCTAAAAATCAGCGCAACGCAGAGCGGCGTGATCATCATGGGCAAGATCGACATAGAGCGCAGGAAAAACCCGGCACGCTGTTCCCGCAGGGCGAGGAAGACTTTGGCGCATGCGAACGCAAGGATCACTTCCAAGATTATCGATGCCGTTGTTAGCACGAACGTATTCTTCATCGCGGCGAGGAAAACCTCATCCGAGAACAGTTGCTTGTAGTTGTCGAACCCAATGTAGAACTTTTTGTGCAGCCTGGTCAGTTTGGCTTGGAAGAAGCTCAAATAGACCGAGTAAACGAACGGGAAGATGCTCATAAACATCAAGTAGATAACGGCCGGAACAATAAAGGCCGCACGCACAAGACGTTCATCGCGCGTCAATGTGCCTTTCTTGGTTTTTTTCTCATTTTTTAGTGCGACATCTGCCACGGCTTTGACTCACATGATCTGATTCGACACGCGCTTCGAAGAAGAGGTCACGAAGCGAATGCCAGGTTTTTTGTTCAGTCGCTTTGGTCCCAAATCGAGAACCAACGACGGCTTGTTGTTTGGCTCAAAAGTTCGCACAAACGTTCTGGAGACCGTTGGCACCAGTCTCAAGGAGCCATTGGAAAACCAGTTTCCTGCGAACTTTCGAAATGTAACTCAATTGACGACCGAGAAATTTTCATTTTCAGTCTTGAGTTGAGCAAGCCTGCTCCGATTTTGTGATTTGCTGCAGGCCGGATCTGAGGAGCCCTGCTGTTTTGCAGGGCTCCCGCTTGCCTTAGCGTTCCAGCAGACCTTCAGACTGCAAGATGCGCGTGACATTTTCATTGGCTTTGTCCAGTGCTTCTTGCGCAGAGATTTCGCCAACGATGGCCCGGTTTACTTCGAGGCCGATCGCATCGATGACCTGGAAGGTGCCAGGATAGCGCGGACGCCCATCCGGCCATGCTGCCTTTGCGGACTCATACAGAGTTGGCGTCCAGAACTGCTCCTCGTTGATTTGTTCGTCCTGGAATGCCGAGTGACGCGAAGGTGGGCCGCCTGCCAGCACGAAGTCTTTGTGCACTTCGGGAGACGCGAACCATTTGATGAAGTCCCAAGCAGCGTCTTTGTTGTTGGAGTGCGCATTGATGCAGAGGATCCAACCACCCACAGGAGGAACCGACGACTGGCCTTCAGCATGCGGGAACATTGCAACGCCAAAATCATCCGTCACTTTGGAGATTTCTGGATCGGTAAAGAGTGGTGTCCGCACGGACCAGTTATTGATCATCGCGACTTTACCTTGCGTAAATGCATTGGCACGCTCATCCCAAGCGAAGTTCTCGACGCCCGGTGGGCCATATTGAGAGATTTCGTTAAAGAACTGGACCATCTTCACGCCTTCAGGCGAGTTGAGCGTCGGTGTCAGATCACCATAGACGTCATCCGAGCCGATGAAGTTGGTCTTCCAAGGGCTGCCGCCTGCGGAGTAGATCCACTCGAAATACTGCTGACCTGCTGCTGAACCACGCTGGAAGTTCATGGCCATGCCACCTTCCAGTTCCGGGAAATCCGGGTTGTCGTCGAAGAGTTCTGCAGCTGCAAGCATTTCCTCAAACGTTGTCGGAGCAGCAAGACCCGCTTGCTCGAAGAGGTCTTTGCGATAGTGCAGCATGTGCCAGTAACCCGCGATGGGCAAACACTGACGCTGACCATCCCAGCTCGCCTGTCCGGCAAAGCTTTCCATATAGTCGTCCCAAGCGATGATGCTTTCATCGGTTGCAGCGATGCGGTCCTCGACCGGATCTATACAGCCAGATTCAGCGAACTCGCCAACCCAAATGCCATCGATGAACAAAACGTCGTAGGTGTCATCACCCTGTGAGCAATTTAGGACCTGCTTTTCATACAGGCCGCCATAACCAAGATCGTCTTTTGCGACATTCGCGCCCGTAATCTCGCCAAACTCGGTCATGATTTCTCCGAGAGCGCCAGTGAATGGGTCGTTGATCAGCTGGATGCGCAGATCTACTCCGCTGTGATCGCCAAGCTCAGCCGACCAATCGGTCGCATGACCGTCGGCTAGCGCACCTCCTGCCATGGCGCTAGTCGCCAAAGCAAAGGCACAAGTGTTTTTGAGAAACTCTTTCATTGTCTCCTCCAAGTCCTCTCTGTTGCGGTTCTTCGAACCTATTATGGTGTAAGACACACCCCTCCCGTTCACTTCGGACAATGCCTCAGTGTTCGAAATCTTAATCATTTCAGCTCGGTCCGCTGTTACTCTCCGCAGCAACCGGACCTTTCATTTTGCACCCTTCGCCTACCCGCGAGAGTGCCCACCAAACATGTACCTCACGTCTGGATCCCCCCAATAATTCCCTTGTTCTTTGAGTTTTTGCACTGAATCGCGAACTACGAGTTCGCTTTCCAATACCGTGTTTTTGACGGCCCCACTTTGACCGTTGATCCTGCTGAGAAGTTGTGTCCAGACTGCGTCAGCGATCTGATCAACTGGCTGACGGATCGCGGTAACCTTTGTTCGCCGCGCCGACATCCACGCATAGTCATCAAATCCAACCACAGACATGCCAGACGGGATGTCGATCTTTTGGTCAGCAAGAAACCGTAGAATGGCCAAAGTCGTCATATCGTTCGTTGCACAAATTGCAGTTGGCGGATCGTTTGCCTCGAACCAATTACTCAGCAACTCTGCACCACGCTCTGGATCAGCGCCGAGTTCTGCAATCCGAATTGAACCCCCAAACACTTCCAAAGACTGCTGAACGCCAGCCGCGCGCTGACGGATTGGCTCGATCGACATATCCGAGGCGGCAATAAGTACGTTTCGGTGACCGAGTCCGCCGAGGCACTTCCCAGCCTGTTGGCCCGCTCCGACATTGTTGATAGTCACAGTGTCTACAACGTCAAAGCTAGCGACACGATCAACCAGTACACACGGTGGAACAGTGCCTTTCGTCAAGCGCTCGGGCAACTCGTCTGTACATGGGATTATGATTGCGCCCGCTGGGTCCCACGCCAGCATCGCATTCAGCCGACCATCTTCGACATCGCTGTTGTCGTCTGAATTGCCTACGATGATCTCGTAGCCATCGTCTCGAGCGAGGTGCTCAATATCTGTAATCAAAGACGTGAAGAAGGGGTCCGCAAGATCGGGCACGAGGATGCACACGACGGAGTTTCGGCCACTTCGCAACAAAGATGCCGCCTTATTCACAGTATAACCAAGTTCGTTAGCCGCCCGTCGTACTTTCGCTGCGAGATCATCGTTCACGGGCTTTCGACCACTGAAGACGTTGCTTACTGTAGCTGTCGAAACGCCCGCCGCCTTGGCGACGTCTTTGATTGATGTCTTTTTCATCTTTCCTCCCGGCAAATCGCCTGTTAAACGATTTACAGTAAAACGATTAACTATCTTACTTCACTTTGTCAACCGTACACAGTATCTCTTTTAATTACTTGATATTATTGGATAATATCTCTCTCTGAGTGTGAATAAAACAAATATCTACCGGTCAGAGACGACAAAGGGTCAAGAGGAATCGCGAAAGCGCATTAAATTCGATGAAGCTAGAAGCAAGACAAGTAGCCGTCTTATTGCACCAAGATTCCAAAGCCCCAGTTGGCAAACTTTACCTCTGGCAGAGCGGCGAGGCTGATCCGATGTGGTTCGACGAGGAGTTTTTGGACGCTATCGTCGAACCCCTACCGGAAGAGAGTTGCGAATGGGCGAAATGGAAACTTGGCGGGCAAAAAGAACGCGATGACTAACTCAACTAAGCTGGCAATGTCCGGATCCCTCACGATGCTCAAACCCAGCAAGAAACGATTGATGACACCTAAATGTTTAGAAAATCGGCTTGAGTAGTCCGTGCCTCCTATTCGGCTGCGCGAAGCTTCTCAGTTCCTGATTTTTTGTTTCTCTTTGTCACGTGTCAAATTGCTTCTTTGACTGGCCCAATTTGGAAACTAGATCTTCCGACGAAGCAGTTGGTTAGCCCAGCCAAAACAGTCCACATAATGAATGTTGAGGAAGCGCGATTTCTTTCGGGTGTACAAGGAAGCCTCCAATAAGAAGCATCTCCGTTTCCTACAAAGTTTCTACCCGTTCTGTTCAAATACAAAGCAAATACTCTTTCGCTCTTTTGAAGAGGGGATCGAAGCCGAAACGAACGTCACAACCAGAGGTTCACGAACCCTACAAAAACTTGAAAATTCCTACTGCTCGTGCCTATTGGATGTGTGACCACAGTGTAGCCGCACATGTTTAAATATATCTTGCGGACATTTATATATTATCGTAGCTTTGGGCTTCAAATCGAATTGCCCGTTGTTGCGCCCATTGAGAAAGCGTGAGCCGGGCCATGAACTGGGACATCGAAGCACCAAATGTGGTTACGGAAGCACGTTTCCGCGAACTCGTGGAAAGTGGCTACAGCGCTGAAATCCTGTGCCAGGAGTCGGCATACAAGAAGGGCCCGAGCTATTACGGCGTCTGGATTATGCGTGTCGTGTCCGACGAGGGCGTGGAAAAACTGCTGGTCACGGCCCGTACCCGGACGACCTATAACGACATCAAGATCCGCGAGTTCAAAACCATCACCGGCGTGGTCTCTTTCCTTATCGGGATCGGCTTCTCTCATGCCGATGTGCCGCTCGAAGAAGGCCAACGGACGACGCACAAACTTGCTGCGACCAACAAGGGCCGCAGCAAGTAGCCTTCTCCTTTGCTGGTTACTGGCGGGTCCTTCCGCTGCGCAAATAGTGTTGGTCATGGAGAGCGATGGCTCTCTTACCCCGTCCCGCTCCCAGGACAGCTTTGCCCGCAATTACAATGACGGCATCGGGCAGGGTTCGGCGGACGATGAGTTGGCAATCCTTGGTGAGACTGATGTTGAGTCTGACGAAATTCAGATGGCATCGTTAGCGCGGCCTGCGCCCCTGCCCCGCGCCGAAGTTCTCACGGCCATCGAGACCACCGCGCTACGCTACGCCGGGCATCCCGGGCTGCGCCGCACGGAGCTCTCGGTTCGCGATTGGCTGACCCTCTATCGCGCCAATATCGAGGTCGAGAGCGCCTACCGGCAGGATGCGATCTCAAGCGCAGGCGCCATTGGCCTTGGTCAATTGATGCCCGCGACGGCGCGCGATCTCGGTGTCGACCCGCGTGACCCGCTGCAAAACCTCGACGGTTCCGCCCGCTACCTTGCGATGATGCTGGACACGTTCGGCGATCCGCGCCTCGCGCTCGCGGCCTACAACGCCGGGCCCGACGCTGTGCGCCAGTACGGCGGCATTCCCCCCTACCGAGAAACCCAGAACCACGTAGCCCGTGTCATGGCCGTCGTGGCCCGATTGGAAAGATCAAATTCATGAAACACATATCTCACTTGTTTATTGCGTCGCTCGCTCTCTTCCTGCTCATTGCCGAGCCCGCCCTTGCCCAAAGCATCGATCTCTCCCCAATCCAGAGCCTGTTGCAGGGCATCGTCGATGCGCTGACCGGGCCGCTCGGTGTGGTGATCGCCACACTCGCGGTCCTCGGCGTTTTCCTGAGCTGGTTCTTCAACATCATCGATCTGCGCCAAGCCCTCTGGGTGCTTGTCGGCATCGCCGGTGTTGCTGCCGCTCCCACCATTGTTGCCGCGGTCTTTGCCGGTGGCTGAGCGCTCGCCCTTTTTCTGGGCCTCGTGCGCCCGCCGAAGCTTTTGGGCCTGCCCATCATGTATGCGATGGTCTGGCTCTTCGGTTCGGTGCTGCTCTTCGTCTGGGTCCAGCACATTGCAATGCTGGGCGTGGCCGCCCTGCTCTATCCCGTGCTTTGGAAAGCCGCAGACTGGGACCCGCGCTTCATCGACGTGATGATGACGGCGTTGCAGGAGACGCCACCAACGCGGAACCGCTCCATCCATGGCGGGGACAGCTATGCGCCCTAATACAGCCTTGGACGAAAAGCTCGATCTCCGCACGATGACGCCCGACTGGTATGCCCGCGAAACCCGCCTCGCGCATATGCTGCCTTATGTCAGCCTGGTCGATGACCGCACCGTTCGGACACGGGTGAACGAGCTCTTCCAGTGCATTCGGCTCGACGGGGTCAATAGCTACACAACGGATGATGCCTATCTCGACAAGGTGACGGCGCTTTTTGCCCGGATCATCGCGCAGCTGGGACCTGAGTTCAGCTACTACGTCCATAAGGTCTCCAAGGCGATCGCGCCAGACCTCGAACCCGTGCGCGAGGACAGCTTTGCGGGCGAGGTAGACCGGCTCTGGCGCGCCAAACTCGAAACCAGCGGGTTGCGCGACAAAACCCTGACGCTCACCGTCATTCACCGCCCGCCTCCCAAGAGCGTTCTGCCCTTCCTCAATCGCAGCGCCCCGGACCGGCTAAAGGAGGCAACCGAGAAACGCCTTCGCCGATTGGGCGAGGCCGTGAGCGTGTTCCTGTCTGGCCTAGCGGAGTTGAACCCGCGCGTCCTGCCCGCCAAGAGCGGCGAATTAATAGGCTTTCTCGGGGCGCTCAACACCGGCCAGGAATTGCCACTCTATCCGGCGAACACCTACGGCTTTCTGTCTTTCAACGTCGCCAATACTCGCGTGACGTTTCAGGGGGATCACTTCGAGCTCTCTGAAGGCGCCGTCGGCCATCGCTACGGCAAGAGTTTCACCATCGGGGAATATTCCGAGGCCACCTCCTGCACCATGTTCGACATGCTGAGCCTGCCGGTCGACATGATCGTCACGCACTCCTTCACGCCGATCAATTCGAACCTCATGGCGGGCCGCATCAAGCGTCAAAAGCGCCAGATGCAGGCTAGTCAGGACGCCGCCCTGTCGCTCATGGAGGCGCTCGACATCGCCGCCGACGATCTGGAGGCCAAACGTCAGAGCTTCGGCGAGCACCACATGGTGGTGACGATCTTTTGTGACACGCTGGACGAGTTGCAGACACTGAGCGCCGAGATCGTCAACGCCGCCGCCGCCGAAGGCGTGAAGATGATCGGCGAGCGGGTCGCCGCCAAAGCCCATTACCTCAGCCAACATCCCGGCAACCAGCCCAAGCGCGTGCGCGCCAGTGCGATCACCAATCGCAACTTCGCGGATTTCGCGGCGTTTCATCGGACGCAGCTCGGCAAACCTGCCGAGAAAACACCCTGGGGGAAGGTCATCACCTACCTGCCCACGCCCGAGCAGAGCGCCTACCGATTTTCCTATCACGAGCAAGGCAGCCCCGACAAAGAACCAACCAGCGGGCATACGCTGATCATGGGGCGGCCCGGATCGGGCAAGTCGGTGCTCTCGGCATTCCTTATGACGCAAGCCCGTCGAGCAGGGGCGCGGATCTTCGTCTTCGACTACCGTCTTGGTATGGAGATGGCGGTCCGCGCCAATGGCGGGCGCTACGCTTCTTTGAAAGCCGGCCAACCTACAGGCCTCAACCCGCTCTGGACAGAAACCGATGCACGCGGCACGGCCTGGCTCTCGGACTGGCTCGCCAGCCTGCTCTATCGCGCCGACAAGCCGCTGGCACCGGCTCAAACCAACCGCATCCAAGAAGTCGTGCGCCAGAACGCGCAAGCCACAAACCCAGCCTTGCGGAACTGGCGGGATTTCGCATCGCTGTTTGTGTCCACCGACGACGGCGGCGATCTGCACCAGCGCCTGTTTGAGTGGACCGAAGACGGCCGCTACGGCTGGATATTTGGACAGACGCTGGAAGACACCTTCTCGCTCGAAGGCAATGTCGTCGGGTTCGATCTCACCGGCATTCTCGACAGTGAGGCCGAGAAAGAGCGAATGGCGGTCCTGTCCTATCTCTTCCGCCGGGTGGAGCGCGAGATCGAGGACCGCTTACCCACGATCATCATCATCGACGAAGCCTGGAAGGCACTCAACAACGCGTATTTCGCAGAGCGACTGTCGAACTGGCTGGTGACCGCGCGCAAGCAAAACACCGTCGCGGTGATGATGACGCAATATGCGAGCCAACTTGAACGCACCCGGACGGGCAAGACCATCGTCGAGGCGGTGCCAACGCAGATCTTGCTGCCCAATATCCGCGCCCATGCTGCCGACTACGCAATGCTGAATCTCTATGAGAAGGAACTCGACGTTCTTCTCAACACCGGCAGCGACAGCCGCCTCGCGCTTATCCGCGATGACCAAGGCTCCATCGTTGTCGATGCCGATCTCAGCGCCCTCGGGCCCAATCTCACCATCCTCGGCGGCATGGAGAAAGGCGAGGCCCTCGTCGGCGCCGATTACCGCGACCGCTCAGACTTCTGGAGGCTTTCATGACACGCATTCTGATGCTTTTCGCCGCACTCGGCGCTTTGGCCTCCTGCGTGCAGTACCATGAACCGCAGGCCAATTGCTTCACGTTCCTGGCCGCGACAGCCCCCGTCGCGCCGGATTGCACCTTCACGCCCCTCGGCACACAGGAGGGTGACGTTGAGGTCTAAGCTGCCCCATATCCTGGCGCTTTGCCTGCTGCCCGGTCTCGCCCTGTCCCAAGGTGTGCCGACCAATGACAGCGGGTTGACCGCGCGCGATATCGTCGAGACCGTCGATCGCGAGGCAGACTTGGCCCTTCAGGCCGACAAGCTTGCCGTGCGTGAACTCATTGCCGAAATCGAACGGGAGCAACTCGAAACCCTCCAACGTATCCTCGACGCCCAGACAAGCTTCGGCGGTCAGGGCTTGCTTACCATGGTCTCTGGTCTGGAAAGTGGCAGTGGCGATCCCGACCGTTCCGTCGAGGCGGTCTATGGCACGGGTGAGATTGATCCCAATTCCGGCGGCGCACAGATGTTCGGGGATGCGACAGAAAATATCGAGCAGCTCATTATCCGCGTGGCCCAGGAGACCAGCGGCTTTGCGGGAGTAGGTCGCGCGGGTCTCTCCCCGGTTCAATGGCGGGCTCTGCTGCAGGCGCTCATCTGGCAGGAAAGCCGGTTCACCATCGGCGCGCGCTCGCCTGTCGGCGCCTTCGGCCTTACCCAGATTATGCCGGGCACCGCCAGCGATCTCGGCATCAACCCGGAATACTATGACAGCCCCTATCTGCAGGTGCATGGCGGCGCGCGCTATCTCGCGACCCAGCTCAACACCTTCGACGGCAATATCATCAACGCCCTCGCGGCTTATAACGCCGGACCCGGTCGCGTCTTCGAATATGGTGGTGTGCCGCCCTTCGCCGAGACCCAGCACTACGTCCAGGTCATTCCCGAACGCTACAATCTCTACCTGAGCCGCATCGGCGGGATCGAAGCGCTCGGCACGATCGACCCCGCTCTGTTGGCCAATGCCAACCTCTCGATCACCGGGCATGGTGCGGCCTTCTATGGCAACAACGCGCCTGCCGCGATCCGGCAGGCCGCCCTGCGCATCGCGGACATCGTCCAGCGGATTTCTGAGACCGAAGACGTTCAGGAGAGCATCGCGCTCAACACCTATGCGCGCGCCGAACTCGTGCGTCTCGTCGCCGCGCGTATTCGGCTTCAGGCGGCGCGGACCCGCGTTCTCTCCGCCGAAGAGCTGGCCCAGGCCAGCGCCCGTATGGCCGAGGGCGCATTCATGGAATTCACAATCAGGGAGATTGATTGATGGGACATCTACTCATGAGAATGGCCTTGGCCACGACGCTTGGGATAGGTCTGCATTTCAGCACCCTCACCCCCGTCATGGCGCAAGGCGTGCCCGTCGTCGATACCCAGAACATCGCACAAAACATCCAGCAGCTCCGGCAAATGATCGAAGACGAGATTTTGCAGAACGAGCAGCTGACGCAGCTCCGCGAACAGCTTGCGACACTCACGGACCAGCTCGCGGAGCTGCAACGAACCTACGACGCCCTCACCCGCCTCGCAGAGCTTCCAGAAATCATCCGCACCGAGATGGAAGACGAGTTGAACGGCCTGCTCGACCAGGAATTCGGAGACATCCTCGCCACCATCGAAGCGATCAAGCGGGGGGACTTCTCTGGCCTCTCCGGTTCTGGCGCGGGCGAGATCGAAACCCAGATGGATCGGGTGCTGGCCGATCTCGGCTTTGACGATGACACGCTCTCCGAGATGGCCACCAGCGGCAATTCCGGGGCCAACCGTGTGGCGACACAAGCCACGACCGGCGCGCTCGTCTCGGCCGCGGCCCAGAACAGCTACGAGGATGCAGGCCAGTCGCTCGAACGCGTCGACCGGCTCGTCGGACTGATCGATGACATGGACGAGCTCAAGGAAAGCATCGACCTCAATACTCGCGTGACGGCGGAACTCGCCATTGCGCTCGTCGCCATGTGGCAGCTTGAAGCGGTGCAGACCGTGGGCGACGGCACCGGCGGTGTGATCGATGCCGCCATAATCGCCGAAGAGCAGCGGTTCATGGATTTCACCTTGCCCGAGTTACGCGCAGATTGATTTGAGGTGTGACGCGTGGCGAGTGAACAGGAAATCATCGAAGAAGAGCTGGTCTATGGTGCCCTGCGCCGTGAACGGCTCTGGCAGCGCCTTGGGCTCATCGGGCTCGTCTTCGGCATTCTAGGATGCCTGAGCGCCGCAGCTGTCGCGATCCTCGATGTCGATCCGCCCCCCGTCGTTGTCCCCTATGATCCCGCCACCGGCTTTGCACTCCCCGAGGCCTCGGTCGGCGCCTCCTCGGTGACCGCCAACCAGGCGATCATCGAGGCGGAGGTGTTCCGCTATGTGACCGATCGAGAGGTCTACAACCAGCTCGACAACGATCTGCGGATCCGCAGCGTACTGCGTCGCTCGGACGGTGCGGCCGAGAGCGGATTGCGCCAAATCTGGAACAGCTCCAACGAGAACTACCCGCCGACAGTTTATGGCCCTAATGCCCGGCTCGATGTGGAAATCCACAGCATCAATCGCATCGGCACCAACCGCGCCACGGTTCGCCTGCGCAAGCGCCTGACATCCATCAACGGGGTCCAGACCGGGCTCTTCACCGCCACACTTCTCTTCGAGTTCCGCCCCGAGACCCGTCGCTCCATCGACGAGGTCTGGACCAACCCCTTCGGCTTCACGGTCCTCGAATATTCCATCCGCTCCGACAGATTGGAGAATTAATGCGTTTCTGGAATTCACTTCAAAATATCTTGTCGCCAATGTCCCGAGAGCGCGCAGCGCGGCAGGGTATTGGCGACGCAACTCATTCCGGAAACGCATGTTTTTTCCCAGTTCGACTTGTCATGCTCTTGATTGCCCTGTTGCCCGGCCTTGCCTTCGCGGAAGCCATCCCGCGTGGCGGCCCCAATGACAGCCGCGTACGCCTGGCCACCTACCAGGAAGGCCAAGTCTATCGTCTCAATGTCTCGCTGACCCATGTGACCACCATCGAGTTCGGCGAGGGAGAAAGCATCCGCTCAATCATCGCCGGCGACACGGAGGGCTTCGAGATCGACGGTGTGCCTGGCGGCCAGGCCTTCGCGATCAAGCCCGTCGCACGCGGTGTCCATACCAATGTCACGGTCTATACCAACCGCCGCAGTTATTATTTTAACGTCCAGGAGACCCGCAGCCCAACCTTTTACGTGGTCCAGTTCCGATATCCGGACGACGCTGCGCGCCCGACCCGGGCCATCGCCGCCCAAGCGCCAAACTACAATTACGGAGCCAGCGCGCGCGCCGAGTTCACCCCAACCCGCGTCTGGAATGACGGGACGTTTACGTATTTCGAATTCCCGCGGAACGCGCCGGTGCCCGCGATCTTCCGTTACGCCAATGGCCGAGAACGGACGGTCAACACTCAAGCCACCGAAGACGGCGTGATCCGGGTCTCCGGGGTAAACAGGCAATGGGTTCTGCGGATCGGGGACGAGGTGGTCTGTATCGAGGCCACACCGCCTGCGGGAGTGGGATCATGAGCGACACCGGAAACGGGGACCTCGAGAAACGTCTCGCTGCCCTCGAACAAGGCAAGGGCGCGAGCTCACACCCTGCCCCACGGCGCTCACCTCTTCTCGCATTCGTCGTCGTCCTCGTGATCGGCGCGGGCGGTGCATTGCTCTATCCCATGTCCCAACCCGAGGAAGAGGAAACTCTGCCTACGGCCACGCCGGACGTGTTCCAGAACGAAGGCGACGGGTTTGGCGCCATCGAAACCCTTCCTCCACCGGAGCCCCAGGTGGTGCTGGTCGCAACAGAGCCGATGGAACCGAACGCAGAGCTTTTGGCGCAACTTGCCGCCCTTCAGGCCCAGATCGAAGAATTGCGCAATGCGCCCGAGCCGGTGGTCGAAGAAGACACGGCTGCCGCCGAAGCCATCGATGCGCTGACAGCCCAGATCGCGGCGCTGCAAACAGCGTCAGAAGCCGCGCAACAGCAGTTTCGAGATGAGCTTACCGCGCGCGATCGCGAGCTGGAGCAACTCCGCATGGACCTCGAACTTGCGCAACTCGAAGCCAATCGCCCCCTTCCGGCACCCATCGGTCCCACCGAAGACGAGTTGCGTGCGCGGGAAGAAGAACGGCTCCGCCGCGATGAGGAAGCAAGACGTCTCGCGGAACTTGAGCGGCGCGCCGCCGAGGAACGCGCGTTTCAGGAGCGCCGCATCACCTCGCCCACCATCGCCTTTGGTGGGACCTCCGGCGCGAATGAGACGGCCTTGACCGAACGTACCTTCGGCGAAGTGACGAATTTCGTGCTGAACGGCGCGCTACCCACGTCCGTTACGCAAGCGGAAGTCATTGCCAATCCGTCTAACACTATTGTTCAGGGAACGATGATCCAGGCCGTCATGGAAACCGCTCTCGACAGCTCCCTGCCCGGCCAGACCCGCGCCGTCGTTTCCGAAGATGTCTTCAGCTTCGACGGCTCCCGCCTCCTGATCCCGCGCGGCTCCCGCCTCATCGGGCGCTATCGCTCTGGCGTCGAAATCGCGCAGCGTCGGGTCACCATCGCCTGGGACAGGATCATCCTGCCCGACAATCAGACCATCCAGATCAGCTCCTTCGGCGGTGATGAGTTGGGTCGCTCCGGCGTGACCGGCTTTGTCGATACACGGTTTGATGAGCGCTTTGGCTCGGCAGCGCTGATTTCGCTGATCTCCGCCGCACCAAGCGCCGCCGCCGGAAATGTCCAGGACGAAACCGCCGCCGACGTGCTCGAAGACTTAGGCGATGATCTTGCCGATGCCACGGACAGCGTGATTGGCGATTACCTCTCCATCGGACCCGTCATCTATATCGACCAAGGGGCGCGCGTTACGGTGATGGTCGACCGCGATCTGGAGATCTTTTGAGGCCATGTCGCTGAGCTATCTCCAGACCTCCCTCGACCGGATCAACGCCGCCGCTCGCGACGATGTCATCGAGATCTGCATCAACCCCGACGGGACCTGCTGGGGAGAATTCCAGGGCGATCACTTCATGAGAAAGCTGGACCAGAAGCTGACCGCGACAGAAGTGAAGGACCTCGGCAACCAGATCGCCTCCTCTGCCAATACAACGATGAGCAAGGACCGCCCGATCGTCTCGGTCTCGATCACCTACAAGGGCCGCCCTATCCGGGCACAGGTCATCAACCCGCCCGCCGTGCTCTCGGCGATGTCGATCAGCCTGCGATTCTTTTCAAGCCTGCCACTTGATGGGATCGCGCTTGATTTCCTATATGGCAAAGAACGCAAGCTTGAAGAACTCCGCCTCGAGAAAACCCGCGAACTCCGCGAGGTGGTGGCCGCAGGCGTGATCGACGATGCCCTGGCCTTCTGCGTCGAGAACAAGCTCAACATGATCGTCTCAGGCGGCACCTCCACCGGCAAGACCGTCGCCGCGCGGAAGATCCTCTCTCATGTGCCGTCTGTCGAACGCATTGTTACCATCGAGGAAGCCGCCGAACTTCTACCGACCCAGCCAAATGCCGTGACGCTCATCGCCAGTCGCGACGCGGAGTTCCTGACCGCCGATGTGCTGCTCACCGCGACGCTGCGCATGCGCCCGGACCGGATCATCCTGGGCGAGGTGCGTGGGAAAGAGGCCATGACGTTCCTCGAGGCGATCAACACCGGCCATGGCGGGTCCATGACCACCCTGCACGCCGAGACCCCGCAACTCGCCGTGCAGCGCCTCGCCATCGCTGCGCTCAAGACCGAATTCCCAATGACCTATGCCGACATGATCCAGTACATCGAAAACTCCATCGACGTGATCATCCAGGCCGGTCGCCACGACGGCCGACGTGGCATCACAGAATTCTACCTCCCCGGAATAACAGAGATCGGAGTTTCCCGATGAAGACCTTCGAATATGAAATCCTCTCCTTTCCAATGGATCACAAAACAGCGCTCATCGAGATGAAAGCCGCACTCAACAACAAAGGCGCAGATGGCTGGGAAGTTGTTTCGATCAGCAGTTCTGAGTTCGCCAATGTCGGACATTCCGCGTTTTTGAAGCGTGAGATCACAAGCGAACAGCCTTCAAAGACCGCCTCATGATGCGTTTCAGGCCACAAACGATCGTCACTGCACTGTTGCTGGGTTTGATTGCCCAACAGTCTCTTGCGGAGAACGATATCATCCCGAGCTTGGAACACGACCATGACGTCTGCCCGGATCACCCGCCTGAACCAGAGTGGATGCAGCAGATCCCACTCCGCGAGGCCTATCAACGCGTTCTGGTACAAGACATTTATCGTGCACAAAACATGGAAAGGATCGTGGCGACGGGCAAGTGCGACTGCGCCATTCGCTTTCCGGCTTGGGACGAAGCCTTAGCCACGTTCCATGACAATTATGAAGATGCCGAACGGTGGGGCATGTTGGAAGCGTCAGACACCTACAACCGACGCGCCAACGACCTACGCCCAGAGGCCAAGGCAATCTGTGAAACTGCTGGAAATTGGTGAGGCATTTGAAAGATGAGCGTTGTCACCTATTTCGTTGAAACCTCCCAAGGCTACCTCGACACCGCTGCTGAAACCCAGTTCGGCTCGGTCGCAGCGACTGTCGGCACCCTGCTCGTGCTTGGAACGACGCTGGTCGTGATCTTCGTCTTTCTGAACATGATCTACCAGTACAAGGCAATGGACGGGCGCACCGCCTTCTGGCTCGCGGTCAAGATCGGGCTCATCGGAGTATTCGCGACCAACTGGGTGCAGTTCAACGCGCTTTCCGCCGCTATCCTGGCGGGCATCGACAGCATTGCGGGCGCGCTTGTCGCCTCGGTCGGTGGCGGTACCCCGGGTCCCTCTGGAACTTTTGCCGAAGAGTTTGACAGGCTGATCGCGGAGTTGGGGGACTACTTGAACGCCGCTGGTTCCGAGTTGAACTGGATGGCCGGGGCCATGCTCGACATTGTCGGGGTGCTGTTGCTTTCGATCCTCGGAGGGCTGGCTGCCTTTATCCTCGTGGCATCCCGTCTGATGATCGCACTTCTAATCGGGATTGCCCCAGTGATGATATTCCTGACCCTCTTCGAAGTGACCAAAGACTACTTCGCACGCTGGCTGTCCGCGCTGGTTTCCTTCGCGCTTTACCCCATCGTCGTGGTAAGCGTGTTCGCGACGATCACCGGCGTTTCCTCCGCTCTGATAGGCGAGCTAGGAGATCCGGAAGGGGCATCAAATATCGGTGCGCTCATCCCCTTCTTCATGATGGTGCTCATGGCCAAGGGCTTCATCATCGCCACGCCGTTTATCGTCCGCGCGATCTCGGGAAACATCATGATGCCCGCCCTCTCCGGCGGTCTTGGCGGCGGCTACAACTTCGCCCGCGCCGCGATGGGCAGCCAGCAAGCCTACAACCGCTACCTAATCGGTGGGGCAAGCGGCGCGGAATATGCCGCCCTTAGAGCGCGGCAATTCTTCGGAGTGCAGCAGATGCCGGTGCGGCAGGGGATGGGACAGACGGGTCAGGCAAGCGCCACTGGGTCACCGGGGGCCGGGTCCCAGATGCTGGCCCAACTGGCACGTTTGGGACGGCTTGGACGAAGGTAATCAGACAGAGTGACAGCGGTCGTCGGTCGGTCTTGGATCACGGGCCACATTGCGGACTTCATAGTCAATCGCGGCGATCCGCATGAAAGTCTGCTATGAGTTTCTGACCTTCTCGCGGATCGTAGTGTCGCCAGAAATCTCTCCCTCAAACCGCTCAAGATCTCCAAGCGCATCTTCAACCAGCGCAACATCATCCGCACCTGCTGTCACCACACTCAACTCGTTCTGGGCCTCGAAATTCATCTCAAACTGGCGCTGATCATCGGCAAGGATAACCGCGCGATCCCGTAGCGCATCCAGTATTGTATCGTCATCTCGGGACGTGCCTGTATTGTGCTCACTTGTCCCCATTCTCGCTTCCAGGTCTTGCTCGGTCAGACCGGGCCCACGCGGCGCGGTCGGCATTGCCCGAACGCTCAACGGCAACTCGCCCATTGGCGGAACTGAGAGGTCCGGAAACGGAAGCTCCCCCTTCTGCGACGCATGTATCTTCTTGAAGAACGGGTCCTCAAAATACACCACCCGCTTCGCCCTTACAGGCATTTGGGCATCGACAACCACGACGATCTCATCAAGTGGCAACCGACGAGCCTCATCCTCGGGCAGGAGCGAGACCTCTTCGGTTCGCTCCGACTGACTTCGCCCCTCAAAGGGGTTCTTACCAACTGCTCGAGAGCGCGTCACCACAGTCTTTGTGGTCTTGCCTACGGCCTTGCTTAACTCCTCTACGGTCTTCTCGTCGGAGGGCGTGAGGTACAGCTTAATGCCCGCATTGCCCTGCAGCGCTCGCCGCGTGTTCTCGCCGTAAATCTCATCGATGGCAGGGATTGTCTGTGTGACGACCGCCAAGTGCCCTCGATAAGCCCGCAAGACCTCTATGCTCTCGGCGACAATCGGCATCTTCCCGAGCCGGTTGAACTCGTCGAGCATGATCATGACAGGCCAGGGCTCATCTGATCCTGGCTCCTTGTCCTGCAAGGCCGACAACAGGTCTGAAAAGAAGAGCCGGATGAGCGGCGCGAGCGGTTTTACCATGAGCGGTTGAACCACCAAGTAGACACTGAACGGCTTCTTACGGATGGTGCGGAAGTCGAAATCCGAAACCGCTGTCGCATCATCGATGGCCGGGTTCTGCCATTGATCGAGTCCCGACGTCATGAGGAGAGAGACATAAGACGTAAGGGTGTCGTTGTTGGTCGAGGCCAGCCGCGTGAATATCAATCTCGCCGCGTCATTCTCCACCTCGTGCGACCGTGCCAGATATTCTTTCTGCTTATTTCCGCCCGAGGCTGCGATGCGGTAGATTTCGCCGAGGGTCGGGCGCCTGCGCTGGAATGCCAAGAGCCCCGCGGCGGCGAAGAGGTCGATGCCGCCTTTGAGAAGCCCCTGCACACGGTCATTGTCGTTTTGCAGGAAGAGGGTCGCTAGCAGCTGCAACTCCATCTGTTGACGCGCCGGGTCAGCTAGCTCGTAAATCCGCAAAAGTGGATTGTAGCGATGTGTGCGCTTGTCGTCCCAATCGGTCGGTGCGAAACGAAACACCTCATCTCCCTGCGCCGCGCGGTGACGGGCAGACGCCTCAAAACACTCACCCTTCACATCAAGTACGACCGTCGAGCCCTGCCACGTCAGAAGGTTCGGGATCACGAAGCCGGTGGTCTTACCGCGACCGGTCGGTGCAACGATCAACGCGTGTGGATAGGTCTTCGAGCATAGGAACGACGCGCGTGAGGATGGCTTTCCGAGCTTACCGATCACGAACCCGGTGCCGGGCTTTCCGAAGAACCCATTGCGCTTCATTTCGCGGCGGGTCTGCCAGTGGGTGTATCCAAAGCGGGTCAATGCCGAGCCGGACATGGCGAGACTCATCAAAAGACCCACGACCCCTGCCCCACCCATGATCAGGTTAATGAGTCGGAAGTCGTCTGGTCGAACCTCCCTCAAAGCGAAGTAGTTCTCGGCGATGTAGAAGAAGTCGATATCGGCCTGTAAGCCCAGATCACGGAAGGTCAGGACAGCGGAGGCGATCACATAGCCCATGGCGATGGCCACGAGCGTGACCAGCATCACGCCGATGGCAAGACGACCTCTTCCCATGCCAGCCATCAGTGAGTTTCCCCACGCTCGCTTTCACCGTCCACAAGGTCGGCCCGGTGTAGCTCGTATTCGCGGTCACCAATCTCTTCGACGACGACGCGCGCGGCTTCGCTATTGGCCGTCGCAGCATCGGATTTCAGGTAGGCTTTTGCCGCGTAGAGGCGGTCAAGGCGGTCGTCGATCTGGTCTTTCAGAACATCGACATCCCCCTCGCGCAATTGGTCGATCTGCTCTTCGGCGAGCTCACGTTCGACGGCTTCGCGATAGCTCAGCCCCTGAGCCTCATCCTGGAACGGTGAAGTCAGATTGCCAGCGCGCTCATGGTCGATGACCCGCTGTACCTCTCCGTCCAAGCGAGGGGTCTCAGACGCCTCTCGGTCGGTATCAGTCTGAGTTTTGGCCTCGGTCAGCCTTTCACCTCGATCTGTGAACAGCTCTTCCTGCTGCTCCTCAATGACGCCGTCGTCACGCAAAACCTCATTTCGCTCTAGCGTGATCCCAAGCTGCACATGGGCACGATTGAGCGTCTCGCGGGCGGTCTCCAGATCGGAACGACGCTCCAGATTCAGCCCGTCGGATTCTGCCACCCGCTGCAGATCATCCGCAATCCACTGCCGTTCGAGCGCCGCGTTTTGTGCCCCCGTCTCCATCCGAGCGATGACCACCGAAGAGCTAATCCCTGTTCCCCTGAGAGCAGTGTCGACCTGCGCCCGGACGTCCGGCTCCCGCAGCCGCTCCAACTGATCGCGGTCAATATTGGCTTCCGAGTAGACCCCGCCTTCTGATGGCTTCTCAGTGAGCGTCACCGATCGCAACCCAAGCGGCTGCATGTGTGCCAGACGCGACTGGATATCGTTGAGGCGACGCTCCAGGGCCGGGCGCTCTGCCTCAGGCTTGTCAGCAATCACGTTCTGCACGCGCTCGACCTGTTCTGCGTAGCGGATCTTTAGATCATCGAAGCTCTGCTCCTCGGCCATATAGACACCTCCGTCCAAATTCAGTTTTCCGCCTCGCGCCAAAAGCTCTCCGGCTCGGAAAAGCGCATCGGATATATCCTCGCGGGCTTCTCGCGAGGCCTCCGCGGCGAGCGAATGGAACACCTTCCTCGTGTTCGCGATCTCGGCCAGCGCGCGCTCCGAGTCAGCCCCAACCCGTGGCCGAGGCTCAGGAGCCCTGCCCTCTTCCTTGGCGGCATAAACCTCGCGGGTGCGTGCCGGATAATGTACAATACCCCGATCAACCCGTCGGGTGGCTTCGAGACGCACGCCGAACGTCTCCGCCTCCTCGACCATCGCCAAGCGGAAGTCATCGTAGTTGAACCTGTGGTCCCGCCCGAGGAAAAAGAACTCCCCCTCTTGGGAGCGCCGGTTCAGAACAATGTGGGCATGGGGATGATCCCGGTCCTCATGGACCGCAATGATGTAATCGAAGTGTCCTTCGTCAGTCTGAAAGAACCTCTCGGCGACAGCTGCTGTGATGTCTCGAACATCCTCGCCGCGCGTTCCGATAGGGTAGGAGAGGAGCATGTGTGTTGTCTGCCCAAGCTTCGGCTTGAACCCCGCGCTCCAGCGTTTCGCGAAACGCTCCGCCAGGTTCTTGATCTCCTTCGGTTCCAGTTTCGCCTTGCCATCGAGGAAGCCCGAACTGTCGACGATGTGGGTGGACTTCGTGGTCAGATATCCAAGCTGGTTAGAGAGCTCAGATTTGGAGTTCGTGCCTCCGCCACGGATCGCTTTGAACACCGCTGCACGATGACCTGCTGCCGCTCGGATTAGCTGCTTCTGCTTGGCAACATGAAGCCCCTGCATCGAGCCCCGGATGCGGCTCCAGCCATCCTGGAACACCTCCCCAGTGACGGCATCTACGGCGTCATTCTGCGGCATGGGCAAACTCCCTCAAGGCGGCGTTGACCTCCAGCTGCATCGCGTCGCGACGCTGGCGTACGAGCAGGTCGATCTCATCCGCAGAGTCCAATACAAACCGCGCCAGTCCGCGCAACTGGGCGAGCTGCAGCTCGGAGAAAGGCGCTATCCCCTGCCCCGCTTGATTGGCTTCCACCATCCGTTTCGTGAGCTGCGCGACCCCGTTCCCCAGGTCATTCAAAGACGCACGATAGCGCACCATTTCGGCGGCCAGTTGGACGTCCGGAACGAAGGTGCCGCCTGCCGCCTGCATGAGCCGTCTGAGCCCTTCTGTGCGCGTCTCAATCCCCGCAGTAGCAAACACGCCATCGAGAGCCTCTAGCTCCACGGGCGTCAGCTTTACGGTCACGGCTGCCGTCGCCACGGCAGTATTCTTTTGCCTATCTTCGTCGGCCTTCAGGACATACCGAACCGCCCGCGACGTCACCCCGAAGCGCTCGCCAAGCTTCGACGTCGAGACACCTTCCGCGGCCTCGCGAACGATCTCCATCTTCTCATGCTCGCTCAGTCGTTTCGATCGGGACATGCGGAAGAAAGCCCCCCTATTTCCTGCCAACTTCATTCAAGGCTGCACTCAGCATACGATGCTATATTGGTATGTCAATAATATACTTATGTAGATTGGATATCCGGCAGCCTTGAATTCCGTTTCAGGCCGAGCGCGGAAGGCGCGAGGCCACGACCTTACTGGCCACTTCGGAAACGCTTCGTGGCTGGTCCCAAATCGAGAAGTAAACCTGCAGCTGACACGGAATACTCTGTTCGGTTGGCAAATGAATCCAAAACTCATGCTGTGCAGCACTTTTGCAGGCTCAAACGTCAGGCCGCTACTGCAATGCTACTGTGTCCAAAGCGTGAGAAGCTCTGCTCTCTGTTCATCGTGTTTAGCGGGGTTATTTTCGATCAGCTTTCGGAGATTCAGCAGCTTCCATTTGACCGCTGGCAAGTCAGCGGCCTGAGGAAGTCCAATCGCATCAAAGTTGGGTTCGGCATTGTGCAAGCCGAGCAAGAAGGCCTGCGCGTCATCATCAAGACGTGCCCGGATTTCATCAACCAATCGCGCCCGAACGGCGACAAGCTCGTCTAGGCTGACTGGGTCTTTTGTCATACCTAGGAATTCTTGCGCGTAGTGTTGCTCGAGGTCAGCGAAGTTCGGATTTAGGAGCTCATGCGCGGGCCGAGGGGAGCTGGCAACATAGATCAAGAGCGCTCGAAACAACGCGTCAGTCAGAGCCTCGTTTTCATAGAGGAGCTTGACGTCGAAGAGGTCTCTCGGGTGCTGTCGGTCAAGAGCCGCATGAAGCTTGCCACCGTACAGGTCTTCAAAGGAAACAACTTGCGTTTCTGCAAATCCAAATTCCGCCTGAACCGCATCCGAAACCGTCATCAGTTTTGGAGAGTGGATGACGCCGCGTGTCACTGGAGATGTTTCGATTTTGATCTCGGCTGCGCCAAGCCGTGCGGCCAACCGTGTGGCCCCTCCCCCACCACCCTCAATGCGCCGCGCCCTAGCACCTGCAATGCCTTCCTCAATCGAATTCACCAACCGGTCCATCGCCGCATTGATCTCGGCAAGGCTCTCAGTGCGGTCCTTAATCGGCAAATAGGTCAGATCGATATCAACAGAGAGGCGTGGCAAGTCTCGATAGAACAGATTGATCGCGGTTCCGCCCTTAAGCGCGAAGATTTCCTCTTTCGCTACGAGCGGCAGAATCCGGACCAAGAGCGCGACCTGTGCCGCATAGGGGTCACGCGCCATCAGCATCCTCCCCTGGCACAAAATCCGTCGGAACCATGATCCTGTAACGTGGATGCATCTTCCCGCCTTTGACAAAGGCGCGATCCCCTTTTCCAAGATCAAAATTTGCCGCATCGAGTTGCTTGTTCCAGGCGTGGTTGTGCTTGTCGGCGAAGACAAAGAACAAGCGCTTGGTCTTAATCTTGCGGCAGGTCTTCAGAAGCTCAGTCAGCAGGCGGGGTCGCAGCGTAGTGAGGCCTTCAAAGGTCATATCAAGGTTGTGAAAGCTCTCGTCGTCAGGCAGTTCATCTATGGCTTCCAGTATTGCGCGCTCTAGCGTAGACGTGGTGAGCCGCCAGCCATTTGACGTCATGACATTATTGCCAGCGGTGCCCTCCATGAGCCCTAGAGACGTATCCTCAAAGAGTGTGGGCTTGCGGGTTATGACGTTGCGGTTGAGTGGCAGCTTTGCAAGCCAGTTTGGGATATCTGATCCATAGACCCACAGTGCGGGCGTCTGTCCGAAAGGCAGGTAGTGGCTGTAGCCTTGTTCAGCCAAAGCGGCTGTGCCGCCCACATGAAGGTTTCGCTTCATGATATGCTGCAAGGAAAGCAGACAGGCGCGCCAATCTATGGGGTCTTCAGAGATGGCGGTTCCATCTGGGCGTTGGAAAACACCTTGCGCAACACGGTTCAACCATCCTCGGTTCACGTAGTCTCGGAAGGTTTCATAGGCGATACCGTTCTGTGTCAACCACTTGGCATCCACCATGTAGCCATTTGGAACCGCATTGAGAACCCTCTGTAGTTTTCCTGTCGTTTCAGTGCTCATAACGCTGTAATTATCAAATTTTCAAAGAGAAGAGCAAGAACTCTTTAGGAATATTCTGCTTTCAGCGCTTAAAGCACTGAAATATGCCGATCTTTCAAGAGCCACATTCAATTCGATCTTGGCCTCTTCAGAAGCGTGCGCCAATCAAGGCTCTTGTTGGTCAAGTCTTGGACGAGTCTGAATGCATATCCACGATGATTGCTGATCGTTTCTGTACGTTCCAGCAAATAGCCCAATATCATGAAGCTAAGCGCTGGACCAAGGTCCTTGATCGCAAACCACGTGTTCCCAAGATCTAGAAAGCCAGCTAGATCGTCCATCAGGCGACGGCAGTCGTCTTGGTTCTTTGCAAACCTGAGTTCCAGGCACAGCTTTGGGTAGGCGCGTTCCATCTGATCTTGGTCAACTTCAACTTTCAAAGAAGTATCTTCTTTTACTGACTGACTCTTGGATGTCTCTTTGTGCCCCTCAATTTCGGGGGCAGTGTCCCTCAAATCTTCCGGTTCTTCGAAGCTTATCTTCGAGATTTCCACGGTGATTTCACTCAGAAGATCGCTCAAAGCCTGTTTGTCTGGTCGCCGCCTTAGAAGGTTGCGGGCCTTGGTGAGAAGGCTTTCGTCCCAATTTGAGAGCGACAGGCGCGATTTGAGGTCACCCAGGGCCGCTGAGCACATATCTCTGAGCCTTGCCAGTTCGCTTTTGAGGTCTTGGTGTTCTTGTGCCATGCGCAGGAACTCATGGTAGCGTTTTGCGAGAGGCAACAGTGAAAGACCTGTAGCCAACACAATGTTACCGTGCCGGTCTCTACGAGCCCAACGTTTCCCATTCCCGCTTGATCTACGGCTTAACAGGCCCAAGGAAACCAGTTTCGTGATGTGGCGCTCAACGGTCTGAACACTGACATGCGCACGTTTCGCCAATGAGGCATTCGACGCAAAGCAGATATGTCCATCGTCTCTGGCAGCGTCGATGCTATCTACGCGCAAGAATGAGATCATCGCTCTTAGAAGGGAGATTGATGTTCCCTTCAGCCCGAGTGGCTCTCGGATGTCTTCGATTGTTTTGAGGAGTTGCCATTTGCTTTCGGCAATACCTCCCTGCCCCGTCGACATGCGCGACGAGTGTGCTCCGGTGGGAGCCGTCCCTTGTAATGTTCTCATGATTTGCCGGTAGGCAAAGACCACCCGTCCGCCCAAGAGCGTTTTTTATTGCTTCGCGATTCGGTGGCTGCTACGATTCAGGTGTCTAATCTGAGAAGCGTAGAAATACGTTCAGCCCTCGAAGCTCCGGTTTCGGGGGTTTCTCTTTGCTTACATCCTCCTTTGTTGCTCTAGCCTCTGGTGTCATCCTCAGGGTTTACAGCTGTAAACTTCTGGTAGGATTTCTTGATGATGTCTTCGAGTTCCTGGTCGAGCCACTCCGCAAAGGCAGCGCTCTCCCCTGCCCTTTTGATGGACAGTGCGATTGATCCACGGCCAGATTTGATCGTGACGCCTGGAACGGGCGTGACCTCCCTGCCCTCGCTCGGGCGCGCGCCCCGACGCGTGATCTCTTTGAGGAGTTGATCAAGCTGGTCGTCCGACGTCAGCTCAGTGCTCAGTTTTGCCAAGATCGCAAAACACGATGATGCGTTTACTTTCTTTGAGAGGAACGCTTCAGCTAGCGCGGTCCATTTAGGCCGTCCCGACTTAGGCGCGGCTCCGATTTGGTCGCCCACATCGTCTGGGATGTTGTCCGTAACTTTAGTCAGATGCGATAGCCCCGACTTAGACAGGCTGAGGACTTGCCGCACGGTTTTGGTGTCGTGTCCTGCGGCTTGAATGACTGCGGCAAACCTTGCTTTCTCATAAAAGGACAGATTGCGCCGCGCAGCATTCTCAAGGCCTTTGGCTAGAAGTGCAGTCGCGTCGTCGAGATCTTGAACATTGGCGCGGACTTTTAGGCCGAGTTCATGGCAGGCACGTAGTCTTCTGCGTCCGTAGATGATTTCAAACCGTCCATCTGTCTCTGCTTTGCGGACCAAGATAGGGACTTGCTGGCCATTCTCCTCGATGCTGGCCTTGAGGACTTCAAAGCCGTCGGCATCCTCGTCGGAGTTTACAGCTGTAAACCCGTCGAGGCGGTCCTTAGGACCCCAGTCGTCGATCAGGGCCGGGTCCAGCTCGCGAATAGCTGAGAGCGAACCCTGAAGGGCCCCCAGAGCCGGTGCGGCTGGTTTTGAAGTGCGGCCTTTAGGCTGTGGGCGGGACTCCGCAATTGTCTTGGCAATGCCGCTGAGGTCTTGAAGTGATTTACGCGCCATCAGATACGCCCCCATGCTTGGTGGATCATAGCTTCAACCTCGCTTCCCACGGCATCCATTGAATCCTTGGCGCGATCATACGTTGAACGCGTCATCTCAGAGCGGACGACTTCGTAAATTGATTGCTTAAGCATAGTTGCATCGCTAATCGCCGTGCTCTTGAGCGCGGTGGCGGTCATGACGCGATCCATGAAGAGCGCGCGCATAAACGAGGTCAACTGCTGGGATGGCACGTCCGTCGGCTCATCTCGGGTGATCAGAAACTTGAAGTGATCATATTGCAGCTGAGCGCCTAAGCATCTTCGATAACGCCCATATAGGCGCCTGCGAGTTCCAGGAACTGAGCGGTTGAGGATACGTCGAGCATCGACGGAGTGAGCGGAACTATCAACGATGTCGCCGCGGCCATGCCGGAGATCGTGAGGAAGCTGAGTTGTGGTGGGCTGTCCATCAAAACGATGTCGAACTGATCCTCGACTTGCTCCAAAGCATTGCGGATGCGTAGGAAGAAGGGCTGGTCTGGATTGGAGTTTACCGCGGATTCAGTCTCGAATTCCGACAAGAGAAGGCGGGCAGGGGCAAGCGATAGACCTGGGAAGTAGGTTGGTATGATTACGTCTGCAAACGGAACCGGATCGTCATAGCGAATGGCATCATAGACAGTCAGACCATCAAACTCGATCTCTGGATTGATGCCGCACATCGAGGTCAGTGATCCTTGAGGGTCCAGATCAACCACAAGAATTCTGTAGCCGTGCAGGGCAAGATAGTGGGCCAGATGGATAGTCGACGTGCTCTTGCTGGACCCACCTTTGAAATTCATCAATTGCCAGACTTGCAAACGTTCGCCGTCCTTGCGTCCGGGGACGTATCTTCCTTTTGTTCGAGACGTTTTCTCAAGGATTTGGCGGGCGTCCCAAAGCTCTTGGGCCCTGTAATAGCGTCGACCTGCGCGCACGTCTTCCGGTTCGGGTATCGTGCCTTCACCGTGGACCTTGCGCATGAATTGGCCCGATACGCCAAGCAGTTCTGCAGCCTCTGGGGCTGAGAACGCTCGCAATGATTTGGTGTTATCGGGCGCAAAAGCGGTCAGGAGATGCTCGCTGATTGCTCGGTTCAGCCGCTCGGAAATGTCCGTTGCCAACTCGGAGGGTCTGTCGGTAATATTTGGTGTCGCGAGAATCATATGGTTGCCCCAATTTGCTCAATGTGGCTTTTTTCGCGCCACTTGGGGATAAAAGGGTCGATTCACCACCCTAAGTCAATGATTTTCTCATATTTAGTGTCTAGCTCAATGGTTTGCGCAAGATAAGACACTAAGCACTACGGAGTGATAGACGGTAAGTTTACAGCTGTAAACTCCGTTTAGCCCATCATCTCGGTGCTAGAATAAGGGATTTCGCGATAGCGAAGCCGCGCGAATAGCGCCGGGCCTGAAGGGGCAGGGGGTCACTCCCTGCGATATCAGGTCACCCTTACTGGGTTGCAGCTCAAAACGAGATGCGGGTATGGCCATCTCTCACGCACAAAAAAGGCTCCGCTTTCGCAAAGCCAGTTGATCCTCACCACAAGGATTGAACACGGTAGGGCAGGGCGCTAGAACGCGCCCCGCCTCGTGATCATGCCATAACTTCTGGAAGCCATGCATTAATGCGTTTGATTTGGGCGTCTGTGACGCCTTGAGCGCTCCACATGTCTGGATCGCAAAACAGAGCCTCTAACTTCTCGGCCTTTTCGCTTTTCTTCAGCTTGGCAAAGGTGGTTGCCGTCGGGTGATCCTCTGAGAGGTCGAGCAACTCGCACCACAGATCATTGAGGTATGGTCCACCAATGCGACCAAAGAAATTTGCGGCCGTTGGTGTGAAGTTTTCACGGATGTCAGTATCGACCAGTTTATCAATGACCTCCCCCAGTCCTTCATCAACGCTCAGCAGGGCAGCGAGATGACGGGTAACCTCCCCCATGACAAATTCGGGGCCTTTGGCTTTGTAGGCTCGAAACACACGGGGCATGTCACTGCCGAATTTTGCGGGTTTGGTTGCTTTGGTCAGCCGTACGTCGAGAACGTAGCCTGCCATCTCAGTTGTTGGCACGTTTGGCACTTCGGTTTCCTGCAAGCCAAGGACGCGTGTGTAGCCTGACTTGCCTGACAGCTGGAACGCTAGGAGTGCCAAGTGAAGCTCTGGATCGCTCAGGGCGGCGTTCTGCCGAGCGCCAGTCGCGATGCGGTCTAAATCTATCCGCAGCTTGTTTGTGATCGGTGATTTGGTGCCTGAACTGCCAGCATTATTAAATTTGGCCAACACGCCTGCTTCAATGGCGGCCTTTTTGTCTCTTCCGCGAATGAGACCTGTTTCGTATTGCAGAGTTCCGGCACGGTCCACATAGACGAGAACGCCCGCATGGGCCCTTTGCGTTTCGGTAAATGTCCCATCGAGAATAAGCTGAAGTGCCGCCAGTTTTGCGTGACCATCGTCGTCCAGCGCGTCACCTTCGGCCAATTCCGCCAAGGCATCGTATTCGTCGCTTTGGTCCTCGTTCAGCTCACCATTGTCGGCATAGATGCGTGCCAGTTTCATCTCCTCGATCTGATACCAGCCGACATAGCTTTCGTTGATGGGTTCTGCCCACTTCCAGCCCTCTGCAATCAGTTCCACGGATGCATCGGCGAGCTTCTTGCTGAACAGATCATCGAGAATTGCAGGATCGTCGATCAGAATTTCATCTGCGAAGAGGTCGGTGCTCGTGCGGCCACAGGCCTCCTTATAGGCATCAAGCCCGACATATACGGCCTTGCGATCACTGTCTCTAACGGCTTCGGGTTTGAGCATTTTCTTGATGCGATGGTCGCTTTCACCGGTGCCACGCACATTCTCAAGAACCTCGAAGGTGCGTTTTTCATCATCGCTGATGGTGAAGGCTGCAGCATTGGAGAGGCCGATTTCACCGCTGCGCAGAGCGTCAATGACGGGGCAGGGGAGGTTGGCCAAGGCGAGGCGGCGATACACATGAGCTTCGGTGACGCCGTAGGCTGTTGCAATGTCAGCGACAGTGGCCCCACGCCTTTCCATTGCGCCATAGTCCAGAATTTCATCGGCGGGGTGGAGGGCTTCACGTTGCGCATTCTCTGACGTTGCCCAGTATTCTGCCGTGGCCTGATCTGGGGCCATCTTAACTGTAACCATCTGAAATCGTGCATCATCTTGTAAAAGTTTGAGAGCGCGATAGCGACGCCCGCCGACCACCACGCCTACTCCTTTCACATCGCGAAAACCTGCGAGGTCTTGGATAAGACCGTAGGCTTTGATGTTTTCGGCCAAGGCGGCAATGCTCGCTTCGTGGATTTCCTTGCGCGGGTTGAGGTCGGAGATGTGGAGGTCAGTGAAGGGAATTTCTTCGAGAGGAGCAGAGATTTTCGATTGATCGTTCATTGGATTTGTCCTTGTTCAGTTTTGAAGGGTTGAAACAGCGCCTGCCATCGATGGTCGGGGCACGCAGATGCGTTGATTGGATGCGCCCATAACGCGGGCGCATCTCACTCAGTATTCGGAGGCGTGTAGGATGGTGAGAACGCGCCGCGTGACTTTCACATTGTTGGGGTCATTGCTGCCCATGCTGTAGTCTTGATCGTAAAGATCGATTTTCCAGAAGATGTGGTAGCTGTTGTCTGCGATCTCGAACTCAAAGGCTCCGAAGGAGTGGTCGCCGTAGGGGTCATTGTCTTCGGTAAACTCTGAGAAATTCTGTACCCGCTGCATGATGATGGCTTTGGCTGCTGGCGAGAGGTCTGCCACGCTGCGTGTCAGAACGATTTGGCCGGGAACGGTAAAGTCGGCGCCCCAAGTGGTGCGGAACCTGTCGTTTTGTTCTGCAATGATTGCGTTGGTCTCAGCTTCGTCATCGGGCTCACTTCGTTGGGTCATACCGCTTACTCCTTTGTGGTGTGGTTGGGGTCTTTGCCCCATAGGTTGTCTGGTTTTGAGAAAAGCCCCTTGAGGGCGTCGTCTCCAAAACCTGACCCACTGGCGAAGTGCCGGAGTGAGCAAAGGCACACCCCAAAAGTGCAGAAGTGGTGCGGCCCGCAGGCAAAGTCCGAGGACACGGTTTTGCTCTTTTGGGGTTGCCTGCGCGAGAACCCAGCGGGTTCTAAAGCAAACGTCCCGTAGCGGCGTATCGCGCTTGCGCGAACCCCTAGGGACCATGAAGTCAGGATCGGGCGAGATCCGTTGCACCAGCTGATCGTTACCCGAATGGGCAGATCACCTCGCCCCGAACCCAATACGAGAAGCAGAAGACATACCGGCTCAATTCCATCAGTGATAAGTGTCTGTATGAGGAAGAGGGCAGGGGAGAGGTGTTCTGGGCGCAATACGGCTTGCAGGACGCAGCCTAGAGCGGCGTTGACGCGCCCATAGGGCGGGGCAGGGGCCCAATCAACCTAATTGGCGGTGCATACAGCTAAGATATTCATGTTTACGTTTCAGACGCTCTTGTGGTTCCTCGTAAGTCCGGACAGAATCCTGCGGTATCCCGCGCACCACTTTCGGCCCGCGGATCGCATCGCGCATAGACAGACCTTAAGGTCGTTCACCGCTTTGACGGTCATTTGATCGCCAGGGTAGCCCGACCAACAAACCGTTGCGCCCGCAATCCGTGTTATTGTCCAGGTCCTTGAAGTGAGGTTCAAGCCTTAGTGTAGGGGTGTGATGTGGTGCCAGCCTTGTCCCGTTTCGACTTGAATATCTCAATCTGGAAGCCAAAGAAGAACCCAAAGACTACATAATTGAATCAATAGTTTTGCGTTTCATGCGTTAAGAAAGCACAAGCATCGTCCACATTTGGATTATAGCAGGCGGATTGGGAGCTTAGCGGCAAACTTGGGATTTTGATGAAACTATGCACGCACATAAGGGAAAGGCGCGGGCAAAGCCCGCGCCAGACGTCTTAGTTTGAGTAAGGGATGAAGCGATATTCGCCGTCAGTATCGTTCCTTACTGCATTGGCGCGGATTTCACC